>JAUXFG010000121.1 GCA_030620115.1 Candidatus Fermentibacterota bacterium | reverse complement strand
GTGGTCGCTCAGAATGACAGGGGTGATTGGCATTGGATGTAACAATAGGTGTCATTCTGAGGGAGCGAAGCGACCGAAGAATCTGGGTGGGGAGATGGGAACCACAGATTACACTGATTGGGAGAAGGGAAGAATCTGAAATCTGTCAATCTTGAAGAGAAAGATTCTTCGCTTCCTGCCGTCGCTCAGAATGACAGTGGTTGCGCGCAATAGATGCCTGAAGGTATGTCATTCTGAGGGAGTGGAGCGACCGAAGAATCTGGGAGGGGGATTTGGGAAATATGAAATAGGGGAATGAGGGATTGAACATTCAACGTCGAAGTGAGGATGATGGAGCTCCGTCATGGCCGTAGAAGCTCGATATGGGGGCACGAATTGGCGGAACAGGCATGTCCGCCGAAATCTCTAGTAAATCCATGGATTTACTAGAGATTCTTGAAACTCCGAATCGGGTATTATTCTGTCGCTTTGTCCGACTTATCTCCGTTTCTTGCATAGATTGTGGCCGTTGCTCTGAGAGTGCTGGTGTGCTCACGGCCAGCTACGAAGCCGAGGAATGATCCGTCAGCCGACGGATTCGCGAGGAAATTGGCCGGCTGACCTTTGACCTCTGACTTCTGATCCCGCGTACTGCGCGGGATTGCGGCCAGAGGCCGCCTTAGGGGAGGAGAAGGTGCGCTCTGTTCGAATTGGTGATGTGGTTCTCGATGGAAGGGTCGTCATGGCTCCGCTTGCCGGGGTGGGTGGCCCTGTTTTTCGACAGGTTGCCAGAGAGCATGGCGCCAGTCTCGTGGTCACGCCGCTGATCAGTGCCGTGGGCCTGACAAGGGGAGATCCGAAGAGCTGGGAAATGGCTCGCGGCAAGCCCGAAGAGGAGCCCCGGGCCGTGCAGATCTTCGGCTCGGAACCCGAGATCATGGCTGAAGCAGCACTCCTCTTGCAGGATCGGGGGACTCGAATCATTGACTTGAATTTCGGCTGCCCCGCCCGGCGGATCGTTGCCAACGGATCCGGCTCCGCCCTGCTTCGAGACGGCGAACGGCTCCGCGCCATTGCCGACGCGGCGGTCAAGGCTGTCTCCATCCCTGTAACAGCGAAGATCAGGCTAGGGTGGAATCGCCGGGAAATCGTGGTCATTAGGACGGTCCGTGCCTTGGAGGATGCAGGCATCGCCGCCATTACTCTCCACGCGCGAGCGAAATCTGATTCACCTGCAACCATACCGAGTTGGGAGTGGATCGCCAGAGCTGTGCAGGAAGTGTCTATTCCCGTAATCGGGAACGGAGGGATCGAGAAACCTCGTGATGCAAAGCGGATGGTGGATCAGACGGACTGCGCGGCAGTGATGATCGGGCGGGCCGCGGTGGGAAGGCCGTGGCTCCTCCAGCAAGCGGCTTCTATCCTCTCCGGCCAAACTCCGGCAATGGACCCGCCATGGCGCCAGCGCTTGGGGGTTGCGCTGCATCACCTGACTCTGCAGGCAGAGACAGATCCAAACAATCAGGAATTTTTTAGTGCCCGCGGGGTTGCCTCCGCATACCTGCGCGGTATGCCGGATGCCCGCCGGTATCGCCCTCTGGTTCTCAGAACCTCCTCATATGGCGAGCTCATCGAGATCATCAGATCATTGCGGAATCAGTGGATCTCGCCACATCTTCTTAGCACCGATGCATGAGTGTTGCGTACGCGCCTGCCACCGCCCTTCCATCGACAAAGGAGTAGTACCCTGAAAATCGCGTTCTGGGATCTCTCAGAGGGAATCACAGGCCCCATGATGTTGGGAGCCCTTTTTGATGCAGGCCTCGATCTCCAGGCCTGGATGGAAGCTATGAAGTCCGTCGATCTTGGCGCGTGGGAGCTTCAAGAGGAACTTGTCCGCTCCGCCGAGCTCCAGGCAAGAAGCATCGATATCGTGGCGCCATCGGAGGCCCACCAGCTGGACATCCAGCAAACCCGCTCCGCAATGGAATCATCCAGCCTGCCGCCAACAGTGGTCAAGGCAGCCTCGGCCACGATCCAGCTCATGGAGCCGCATACAGAAACAAGCACCTCGCATCTCGAGACGCGGAGCGTTCTTCTTGTGCTCGGTGTTCATCTTGCCTCTGCGCTCCTGGGGCTCGAGCGACACGAACGGACGCCATTCTCCATAGGAAAAGGCCTCAACCCAAGAGTTGCAGAGCTCTTGCGCGGTCAGGACATGAGTCTGGATAGTTCCCGTGACCCGCCGCTCTCCCCTGAAGGGATCGCCCTCATGCGCTCCCTTACCGAATCCCCTGAAGGCCCCATCCCCTTTCATTTGGAACGACTCTGCCTGGGCGCCCCGCGTGGAACCGCGGCAACTCACCCCGGATTACTGCGGCTGCTCATTGGCAGCAAAACCCCGGCAGTGGACTCACAGCAGCTCTACCAGATCGAGACCACCCTGGATGACATGGATCCCGAGCTCTTTCCGCCGCTTCTTGCGAGGTTGAGGAGTTGTGGTGCTCGCGACGCGTGGTGGGCTCCTGCCGTCACCAGGGCAGGTCGCCCCGGGAGCACGGTGATTGTCTTGGCGCCTTTTGGGTCGCTCCAGGCGATTGCTGACACGCTGTTCCAAGAGACAACGACCATCGGCATCCGATTTCACGTGGTGAGACGGTTTACCTTGAAGCGATCGGAGAGGACGATTCGCACGCGGTTCGGCGTCATACGCGTGAAGGACTCAATCCTCCCTGATGGTTCGGTACGCTCGAAACCCGAATTGGAGGATTGTGTGCGCGCGGCTCGTGAGCAGGGCTGCTCAGTTCGGGAGATCCGTGAGGCTATTCAGAAGGAACTGGGGGAAGCGCCACATGCGTCGTGAAACGCAGATCACCGGGAACCGGCGCTCCATCTGCGTAGCGCGTTCCGCCCAGGTAGCGATCCTCCAGGGTATACCAAGTACTGATCGGATCTATCGGAGGAATCCGTGTTACCTGGACGAAATAGCTACGATCCTTTGAATCCCACATGGGGCTGAATCTGAATCCCACATAGGGGCTGTCCCCCACGCCGGGGTAGGGGACACGGGCCACCACAAACGGCTCCGAAAGCAAGGAACTCTGCGAAAGGCGAAACTCCAGGATGGCTGCCTCGCGCAGCTCAACAGGCGTCACATAGAGCTCGATCCTACAAAGCCCAGGCTCTCGACAGATGAATGTCTGCCCCGAGGAAACTCCACCCCAGAGCATGGCTCCCTGCTCCTGATATGCGGCCAGTTCCATCTCTGGGTACTCCTCAGCCGCGTAGGCAGGATATATCACAAAGGCCAGACAGTAGGCATTGATTCCGATCAAAAGAAGAAGCAACACCGTGCCTGCAGCGAGTGGTATCCATCGCTTTCCAGTACGCTGGAGAAACCATGCTAGACCGAGCCCGGCCAGGGGAGCATATGCAGCCACCACGAGTTGAAGAAATCGACCTTGCGGGTCAGGCTGGGCCAGGTTGGCTCGCAGGAAACCCAGGAAGCCCAAGCCGCCTACTGCCAGAAGCATGCGGGCGCCAGGACACATGGTCCGCTTCCAAATACGAATCACCAATCCCGCCGTTGCCAGCAGTGCCAGCACGTCGAGCACATCCAGGAGTCTGGCCGGTGGGTAGAGATCCGCCCATCCAAACCGAGCCCAGAGCGAGTTCTTGGAATGCAGAATGATGGTGCGCAGCCCGCCGAATGAAAGGTATGCGCGATTCAGGTGCACAAGCTGAGAGCCAAGCTGCCGGAATGAAGTCATCATTGGGCCGGGAGCAAGCACAAGCATCCAGATAGTACCCAGCACCAAGGGTGTAGCGAGCTGCCCCACAAGCCTCATCCGCCCTCCCCTGGGCTCTCTTCTGATGAGCCAGATCGCGGGAAGGTAGAGGAATACAAGCGTTGCCCGTGTTGCCATCCCAAGCACGAGAAGCAGGGCAAGCCACTTCCATCGCCGAAGCTCCACTCTGCCTTGCTCGTAGATCCAAAGAAGCTGGTAGATAATCAGGCTCGCCACAAGGATACCCAATGGCAGAGGATCAATGGCCGCGTGCGAAAAAACAAAGGTGGGCGTAAGACCAAAGCAGATGGCCATGAATGCGGGCATCCGGTCCTGCGGCCAGAGCAGCCTGGCGCATCGCCAGATGAGAATCAAGGTAAAGACCCCGAAGAGCAGAGATGCTCCCCGAAGCAACCTGAGGAAAGCAGCACCGGGAAACTGATCGGCCGGAATGCCACCGCCGTGTCGGTAGTGGGCAATCTCGGATGAGACGAAACCCCGTTCGTTGGCGATGAATTCAGGTCTGATATCTGGATTGATGGAAAGGAGGAGACCGGCGAGGACGAAGTAGGCAGGTGGGTGTCTCTTGAAGTTCATCAGAACTCCAGGATAGAGCGGCTGTTCGAACAAGGTGGGTACCCTATGCACCCTTGCCACTGCTTGGGCTGCGGAGAAGTTGGATGGTTCGTCTGGAGATTCCCAAAGCGGTACGATCATGATGTACGCACTGCCAAGTGCAAGGAACGCCAGCATCACGACTCCAACCAGGATGACCGAGGGATATCTCATTCTTGCCTCTAACCGCCTTCTTCGACCTCGTGGTGATAGGTCACGAACCTCAGATCGCCGCTCCCCGTCAATCGCTCCGCGCCTTCGCAGGGAGCAAGGGGATTCCAGAACAAGGCCACCTGCCCCTTGAACTTCTCCAGAACCTCCATTTTGATGATGTACGCTTGATTCTCAGAATCGTCCAATGGTGGAAAATCAAGGTAAAGATACCGCCCATCCTCGATCTCTCCCGCATCAATCACCCGCACCGCCAGACAATGCCCGGTCCACACCTCCAGCAGTGAGAGCCGGGCCGTTCCCCTGACGGGCAAACCAAAAGTGGCCGGTACAACGCCGACCCTGCTGAGCATTGGCATCGCTGAAACAAATTGCTGCTTCTCCGGAGCGCCAGGCTCGAGAATCGGTGTCGGCACTTGGCCATGGCAACACGCGGTTCCCAAGAGAAGGTCAGGCGGGGACTGACCATAGGCTGAGGGCAGTAGCAGACAAAGCACGTAGCCATTCAATAGGAGGGCAAGTGCCGCGGTCATCTGCCGTGCCCGACGAGACGACATATAGGCTCGAATGGCGAATGCCCCAAGTAGAGAAAAAGCCCCAATGGCCGAGAAGAGATGCCTTCCCTGCGCCTGCGCGGAAGACCGGATATCAAGCCCCGTGGCAATGATAGTCGTTCCTGCCAGCATCGCTCCACAGGTGATTGCCCACCGCCATTCGCGACGTCGCACCCATGCATGCGCCACACCAATCGTCAGGGCGATACTCAGCGTGAAGAATATCTCCTTCATCCAAGGCGGCGCCGAAACATTCATCCACCCAAACCTGCCCCAATACGACTCCCAGGCCAGGGAAAGCGCTACCAGAGAGTCTACATGGGGCAATGGATATAAGACCCTCTGCCCGAGCATCAATATCAGTGATCGAATCATCTCCGGCCGGATAATCCAGAGCATGCCAAGCCCTGCGAGAGCCGGCAGGAGATAGGACACCACGTCAAGAATCCTTCTTCCCCAGGAGGACCTCGCTTGGATCACCACCAAGAGGAGACCGGCTGCATACAGCGGAACAAGAGTGAACTTGGCCAGAATCGCGGCGACTCCGACTAAGCCAATCAATAATAGCTTCCACCGGCGCGACGCGGGGTGAAGGCGAAGCCACACGTAGAGGAGACATGCACCCGCCGCCATGGCAAACGCATCGTTCGAGATTGCCGCACCGCAGAACATCATCTGGGGAACGGCCCACATCATCGACATCACGGTTGCGGGAAAGTGCCTATCATTCTTGCAAGCCACGCGAGCCGCGGCAGCTGTCACCAGGCCTGTCAAGAGGAGAAAGAGAAGGCTCACTCCCCTGATCATACGTGGCCATGCCTGAGCCCCTCGATTCCTGAACCGCCATGGATCGTCCCTGCAGGCGGCGTTTTCCACGGGCTCTATCTTCACCTCGGAGGGGGTGGCCCAAGGCTCAGTCAGGAGGGATGCGACGAAGTAGAAGGGGGGCGGCTGCGTTGTCTCACCCTTGAACATGCCATAGAGACCCGCGTCACCATAGGTCAGCTTGTATGCGCCGTGTTTTCGCACGTAGAGTATGTTGCCAAAGTGCGCCGTCTCATCGGGCGCTTCCCAGAGCGGAACGGTCAGCAGATAGGCACAGCCCAAGAGAGCGCCCAAGAGCAGCTCAGGCCATATCGCCTTCAAGAACTTGGCCCTTGCACGTCGATTCTCTATCTGGCCCATGATCTGCACCAAAGGCGGCCATGACGGAGCATGGCCCTCCATCCGGGAATGTGTACGTCCTGTCCTGTGGAGGGACGCGCTCCGTCGCGTCCGCCATATCGGCCCGATCTCATGCCTTCTCCATTCAGAACTCACGAATCAACGATCAGAATCTCCCGTGAACCCCCCACCGGGGCGTAGGCCCCTATGGGCCGGAGGCTGAACCTCTGAACCCTGAACCTCCGAACCCATCACCCCATCTACCCATCACCCCATCACATATCCTCGAAGAGATCACCTTGCTCGCCAGGGAGCGAAGGGGTCGAGAGACCCAGCAGTTTCTTCATGAGCACTGCATTTCTCGCCGCGTGCCCTGCATGGCAATTGTTGAAGAACACATAGACACGAACCGCCTCTTCCCCCATCTTTCTTATCTTGGTGCACCATGGAAGGAGTTCGTCTTTACGGTACGAGTAATGGTACCGTTGAGCGCTGTCACCACCCCACCATGATCGTTTGTTCCTCCCATGGAATCGAACATAGCCTTTGTCGCCGGAAAGGAAGGCACCCGAAGGCAAAAGACCTGGAAGAGCCGGCTCATCCACCGAGCAGTAGAGGAGATGATGCTCACGCAGGAAATTCAGAATCCCATGGCCTGACCAACTCGCATTCCTGAACTCAATATACAGATCGTCATCCGAAAAAGAAGAACGCAGGAGAAGCAGGTGTTCTCTGTTGGGCTTGCTATTCTTGAATGACCAGGGGAACTGAGCAAGAAGCCCGTGGAGCTTGCCGGATTCGCGAAGTGGTTGGATGGAGGCCTTGAACTCGCTGAGGTTTTCGTGCATGCCGGCTCTGTCGTGCGTCATGCTTCGATGGAGTTTGATGGTGAATACGAAGCCTGGGGGTGTTCTCTCCACCATGCGTCCAAAAATGTAGGGTGACATAATCCTGTAGTACGTGCTATTGATCTCAACACAATCGAAGAACGTACCATAGTATTCGAGCATTCGCTCATTCTGGATACCTGGCGGATAGAAAGCCCCCCGCCAATCTTTGAAACTGAATCCAGAGGTCCCAACTCGTAATTCCGCCATGATCGTGGCCCCGATGGGGAAATACTATGCGCTCTCGGTCTATTCTCATAGAGTATATGAGCTTGTGATCTTCCGAGCAAGCAATGAGTCCAGGTAGAACCCACTTCGCAATCCGAATGGCGGAGAGGTGGTAGCGTGTGCTGACGGGGATATCTCGATACTCCTCCCAGTATTCAGGATCCCGAGACGTCATATTATCCCACGCACAGAAGCCTTGCTTTGCGATCGCCGCATGCATACACTAGTGCCTCTGTGCTTTCGTACTACCGGAGTTGCAATAGCGACATCTGCCGGGTCTCTGTTTCCGGGGTTAGCCCGGCCCACAACCACTATTTTATTATGGACAAGAATACTATCATTGGCATCGTGGTGATTCTGCTTGCTCTGAGCGTGCTTACCTATCTGCTCCTCTGGAGCAAGAGAATCATCGATCGCATCGCCGACAAACAGCTCGGTTCAATCCGCGACATACTCAAGGACCTGAGCGATGAGTGAGAAGCCCCGCGTTTCCTCGGAGCTCTCCCGGGAGCTCTCTCTTTTCCACATCACCATGATGGGATTGGGGATGATGATCGGCGCGGGAGTATTCCTTGGAATAGGATTCTCGATCCACAAGGCCGGTCCTGGCGGAGTCATGCTGACATTTACCTTGAACGGCCTCCTCGCACTGTTCACTGCAATGTCGTACGCGGAACTCTCATCTGCGGTACCCCGAGCAGGGGGCGCGTACAACTTCGCCCGCATGGGTTTCGGGCGGGGGACAAGCTTTCTGGCGGGATGGATGGAGTGGTTTGCATCCACAGTTGCCGGGAGCATGTATGCGTTGACTTTCTCCCTCTACACGCTCCGCTACCTACAGCAACTTGGTCTGCTCACATGGATTGGCGGGGAAAGCCTGATCGCCACCAAAGCCGCGGCCCTCCTCATCGCGCTGCTTTTCCTTTACATCAATTACCGGGGAGCCTCGGAGACCGGGAAGGTCGGGGCCTTCATCACACTGGGGCAGACAACCTTCCTTCTGATAATCGGCCTTCTCGGCATCGTGGTCACCATAAAGGACCCCTCTCGCCTCCAGAACTTCAGCCCCTTCCTGCCGCATGGCTGGTCGAGCCTCCTGGTGACCATGGGTTTCACCTACGTTGCCTTCGAGGGATTCGAGGTCATTGCGCAGGCAGGGGACGAAGCCATGGATCCTCGACGCAACCTCCCCAAGGCTATGCTGTACTCGGTCTTTATCGTCACATTGACGTACGTAGTGGTGTGCTTCGCCACGGTTGTGGCTGTCAAGGCTGGTTCTCCCGGCATCGAGGGCGCTCCATGGGAATGGATCGGTCAGTTCAAGGAACGAGGATTCGCCGAGGCGGTTGCCAGGTTCATGCCGTTCGCCAACCTGCTCCTCACCCTGGCGGTCATCTTCGCATCCACATCGGCGCTGAACGCCACGGTCTACTCGGCAACCAGAGCCTCGTATGCGCTTGGTCGTGATCGTATGCTTCCCGGGCTCCTCGCCAAGATATCCCAAAAGCGTAAGACCCCGGTCATGGCGCTCTCGAGCACAGGGGTCTTGCTCATCGTGGTGGCCCTCTTCCTTCCCACCATGGACGTGGCATCAAGCGCAAGCATCATGTTCTTGTACCTCTTCTTCTTGGTCAACATCTGTGTCATCAAGATCCGCGTCAACATGGGTGATGAGCTCACCTATGGCTTCATCATGCCGTTCTTCCCACTCTTCCCCATCCTCGCCATCATCTGCCAGGCAGTATTGGCCGTATGGCTGGTTCACATGAGTCTTATCGCATGGATCATTGCTCCCATCTGGGTGCTTTCCGGCATTGCCATCTTCCATCTCTACTCCAAGTCGCATGCGGTGGCCACCGAAGACGAGATCCTCGTACTGGAGGAAGAGACGGAAGCGCCGCCCAAGGGCGATGAATACCGGATTATGGTCTCGGTAGCGAATCCCGACAACGCCCTGGGGCTCGTTCGGAATACCTACAGGCTCTGCGAAGCGCGGAACGGCCAAGTGGAGCTGCTCCACGTGGTTCGGGTCCCCGACCAGGTGCCGCTGCATGATGCGGACAAGTACATGATGGACGGCAAAGCCGGCATCGTGGAAATCATGCTCTACCTCGCCAGCTCCTTTCCGGTGAGCACTACCATCAGGTACTGTCGGAATGTGGCGCGGGGCATCGTCAGCGCCGTACGCGAGAAGAGGATCGACATGCTCATCATGGGGTGGCACGGCGGGAAGGGAACGAGAGCGTTTCGTTTAGGGAGTACTGTTGATCCCATCATCGAGCGATCACCGTGTCACGTCGTGATCATGAAAGACTGCGGGAACCGTACGTTCCGGCGCGTACTCGTGCCCCTGGCGGGTGGACCGAACGGTCGATTTGCGCTGGAAGTCGCCACCATCTTGGCCGACCACCAAGAAGGTGAGATCGTTGCATTTACGGTAGAGACGGGAAGGAAGCCGTTCGACATTGAGTCCTTTGTGAAGGACTTCCGTGGACGACACGCCTACCCGGATCAGACGATTCGGATCAAGTCCGTCAGCAGCAGGGACATCATTTCCTCTATCCTCGACGAGGCAAAAGGCTACGATCTGCTCGTGTTAGGCGCCACCAGGGAGCCCCTCCTCTATCAGGTCACGCATGACACAATCCCCGAGATCGTGGCTCAACGCTGCGACACGCCCCTGCTCGTAGTCAAAGCCTCCGGAGGCTTCCGCTCCTGGATCAAACGCTGGTTCTGAGCTGATGTTCATAGACGGGGAGGCGATCATTCAGAAGCAATTCGTTGTTCTTGCCGCCCGAATTCACCTCAGATTGGACCACGCATTGTAGGGGCATCCGCCGTCATGGCCGGCGTTGGTGCTCATACAGCGGACGCGATCCGCCGGTGGTCGGACGTCCCTCCACAGGATAAGACGTACACATTCCCCTTCGATTTCGCCGAGATATCGAGCGAGCGCTTCATGCAACATGACGAAGCTGTTTTGATAGATCGTTCCGTATGGCGAGATAGTGCTGGTAGTCGTTTGCCCACTCGATGAAATCTATCGAATCTTCCAGGCATCCTTTGCAGTATCTATCAAAGAATGCCTCAGAATCCATTTGGTATTGCCCTTCCTTGACGCTGAGGCGCTTGGCAATAGCGACAAGGGCGTCCACAGGCGAATCATACTCAATTCTCTGTTTGCGCATACTGCCTCCCTTAACCCGTGCTTCTCATCCCGCGTCCGCCGCGGGACTGCAGCATTGTATTTGACCGCGCCTGCGGGGTTCCCGTTCCTCGCCCCGGCACTAAGAACGTTGCGTGACGGATGGATTACTGGTCCTTACCTCCGACTCCGCCGCGCTGTCCAGTGGCTGGCGGACTCGGTCCGTCCTTTCGGCAACGGGAACTATATATCGACCTCTTCGTGCTGTCATCTCCACTCGTAGCATCTCAATTGGTCTGGGCATCCGCCCTCTTCCCGAACTTCGTCGTTATCTTTCTCTAGAACATCTTCCCCTCGCGCGAAGGGGACACGCGAACACACTTGACACCGCTGACACCGCGGGACATGAGAGATAGGAGCGCATTTTGGAGGGATCCGACCTGGTGCGGTGAGTTTGGCAAGCAAGCGGATAGCCCGCACTTCTCATCGGCCTGCCACCGACTCACCAAATCGACTCAACGCAACCAGTGGCATATCCGGATCTACCACATGCGCTCCCCCCATGGTCTCTTTCCCCCACCGAGCAGAAACAGCCTATGAAAACCCCATAGCGCCTTCATTGGCCTTTCGCAGCCCGCGACGTTGCTTGACACACAGCACGAAGCCGACTCCGTCCACACATTCTATCCCGAATGCTGCTCCCAAACCGCTTGCCTCCATCCGCAAACATTATATACTCATAGCACTCAGGATAGAACGCTATTTGTTCAGACGTCGGCCGTGCCGCCGTCTGAATGTGTACGGGCTGCTTCGCAAACACACATTCTGCAAGACGAATGGCTGACGTTCGGGTTAACCCGCACCTCTCACCGGCTTTCGTCGCGAGACGGGAGAAATGGTTGTGGCTGCAAGGCTTGCGACCGAGGCTCCCGCAGACGTATCCTCTGCGATACGTCGAGGAAGCCGACAGAGCGTAACGCAGCAGACAGAACCATATCGGCTGTCGTAGCAGGAAGCTGGTGAGAAGTGCGGGTTTAACCAGGGATGCGCCAGGCGTACCGCACTCTGTGTGGACAGCTCCAACAGACATAGGAGGCGCACAAATGCCGCTGACAGTCGATGACGTTTACAACCAAGCCCTTACGCTCCCTGACGATTCGAAGGAATCGCTGGCGGAGCGTCTTGTGGCATACCTTGAGACCCATGTCGAGCCCGAAGTCGAGCGAGCACATCTCGACGAGGCAAAACGACGCCGCGACGAAGTCAGAGCCGGTCGCGTAGTGCCTTTGGAGGGAGAGGCGGTTATGGCGAGGGCGCGGGAAATAGTCGGCAAGTGAGGTGGAAGTTCCATCCTGAAGCTTCCGAGGAGTATCTGGAAGCCTGCTGCTACTACATCGAGATTGGGGCATAGGGGGACGTAGCTAGTATAGCTAGTTTATTGAAGTGAATCGAGCAGATCTCCCACATCCCAGTCCGCCTCCTCAACAAGATCCCGGCCCTTCTCTATCGCCTGAAGAACGCT
>JAUXFG010000005.1 GCA_030620115.1 Candidatus Fermentibacterota bacterium | reverse complement strand
CTGAACGCTCTCTTCTCCTCCTCCTCCCCCACCGAGATTCTTCGGTCACTCCGCTCCCTCAGAATGACACGTGGCGCCACATACTTCTGCGCACTGGCACTGTCATTCTGAGCGACTGCAAGGAGCGAAGAATCTCTCCTACATCCTTCCTCCATCTTCTGAACGCTCAACGCTTCCTTCTCCCATCCCCCTCCCACCCAGATTCCAGATTCTTCCGAGGGAGCAACCAGGGAGCACAGAACTGGGATGCCAGTTGATTGTTGGAGCTCGCCTGCATGGCATGCGCCACGTCTTCCATGAACCGTGCCAGATCGTCATCGGATTTGGCTTCGAGTATGGCGCCAAGGGGACCGAGCAGAACTGACCATTCCCTCAGGAAGCTCCGGAACAGCCAGATCGAACGACTGATCAGAACCTGATGCAGCTCACGGAGATACTTGGCGCGGACGGCTTCGGAATGATCCGCTGCCATCAGTCACTTGGAATGGAAATCGGCTCGGTGATCACGATCGCCTCAGAAGGTGAACCGGCAGATCTCTCTCCCGGATCCTTGGCCGCCGTGACTCTCATCAAATATGGTGAAATCATCGCGATAGATTTGGACATCTCCCCGTATGACGGTGACCACCCTGAAGTCGGCCCCCCCACCATCACAGCTTTCCCAGAAATCCACTCGAACGATATACTCCCCAGAGGGCGGCGTGGTCTGTGCATATGTGATGTTCTCATTATTGACGTGGTCCTGATGGCAGGCTGCATTGGAGTCAAGATCTAGCCAGCCCCCCGCACTAGATGACGGGTAGCCATAGTAGATTTCCTCTCTCGTGGGCTCCACGAGATGGAGATCGAGATCTTGGCTGGGGGAGAATGCGAGACTTACCTGCACGTCCCCTCCGCCCACGGCGATGAGCGCAGGGGTCAAGGAGGCAATGCTGCCATATTCAGGTCTCCCGAACTCCTCGGTGATAAAACTGATGCTGAATCCTGGTGTTGCTGTCTGAGCCAGGAAGATGGTGATATCCACGTCTCCGGGTAGATCCTGGGTGGGAAGGCGGAAGTACCCAAAGGTATTGGGTACGCCGATGATCACTGCCTGGGCGGGAACAAAAGTCGAAACAGTGAGTTCCGCGGATCCACCACTTATCATAATACTATCGCCGGTGATATTGGTAATGGTCGGCCCTCTGTTCGGCTCAGGCAGTTCGTCTTCAACGAACGTGGCGCCTTCAACGCCGCTGATATAGTACTTCACCGATTCTTGCGAGAGCACGTTGATGTTCTGCGTAGCGGCCTTGAGCACTGTCCCGTCCTCGCATCGTGCCCTGCATACCATGGTGAAGGAATTCTGATTTGCCATCATGAGAAACCCGGCGATCTTCGTTGTTGAAGACTCGGGATGGGCGGTTCTGACGTAGTATCCCACGGCATCTTCCACACTCAGAATAATATCTTCAACACCGGTACCGTGGGTCACCCTCAAATAGAAGGTTGAACCACGCCCCACGAGAGAGTCTCTGGTCGCAACGGTGACCGAACCCTCCCCGGTGGGAGGTGGGGGCTCCTGGCCCACGATGTAGTCGGCATCATATACCCGAGATATGTATGATGCGATGGAGATGGTCTCGGGGGGCGCCGTAGTCTCTTCCTCACCACATGAGAAGACCATGACCACAAGAATCATGACCAGCGGTAGGGCCTGTCTATATCTCATCATTTCCCTCCTGGTCGAGAAGATCGGGCTAATCCTTCCAATCCATTCCCGAGAATGGGGTAATGGGGTGATGGGGTGTTGGGGAAGGATGGAGAAGAACAAGACAAGGCTTCTCGGACCGATGAAACAATGAGATCCCAATCCTTCCGACCCGATATTCCATCACCCTAAATGCGGGCTAAGTATGAATATGTGGCGTGAGAGCCTTCAATGTCAACGGTGAACTGGAGAGGAAGGGGGCATGTGTTTGGCCGGATATATTTCGATTGTTGGAGTAATTGAGTCAAATGAGTTCGATTGGGCATTGCCGCGGCAAAGGTGCTGCAGGGTTCGGGGTTCAGAGTTCAGGGTTCGGAGTTCAGATGACGGAGAGAGGATGTGGGAGAGATTCTTCGCTTCTTGCGGTCGCTCAGAATGACAGTGGTGGTGCCTATGTGGATGTGTGAAAGCCTGTCATTCTGAGGGAGCGGAGCGACCGAAGAATCTGGGCGGGGGGATGGGGAGAGGAGAGAGTTCAGGGTTCGGGGTTCAGAGTTCGGGGTTCAGAGTTCAGGGTTCGGAGTTCGGGGTTGAGGGGGGATCAGAGGCCGGACCGAACCACTGAACACTTGTTTGAGGAGGAAGAACAAGAAAGCCGGGACCCCGAGGGCCCCGGCTTTTTGCAGGAAGGCGAGTACTAGACGACGCCGTGCGCGATCATGGCATCGGCGACCTTCAGGAATCCGGCGATGTTCGCGCCTGCAACGTAGTTGCCGGCCATGCCGAATTCCGTGGATGCATCCACACATG
This sequence comes from Candidatus Fermentibacterota bacterium, assembly GCA_030620115.1. Classification (GTDB taxonomy): domain Bacteria; phylum JAFGKV01; class JAFGKV01; order JAFGKV01; family JAFGKV01; genus JAUXFG01. Next base: position 45,938 of record JAUXFG010000005.1, on the reverse strand, counting down.
ACTTGTGGATAGACTTCATGATGCCATGGAGGCGGCTGTCCACCTCTTCCCTGGTCCAAGAAAGGCGAAGGCTGTTTTGGGACATCTCGAGGCCGGAGACCGCGACGCCACCGGCATTGGCGGCCTTACCCGGGCCGAAGAGGATCTTGTTGTCCAGGTAAATATCGACGGCGTCCGGTGTGGACGGCATGTTGGCGCCTTCTGAAACGACGTAGACGCCATTGTCGATAAGATTCTGCGCATCCTTGCCATTGATCTCATTCTGCGTGGCGCTGGGGACAGCGCACGCGGCCTTGTGATTCCAGAGGGGGTTGTAATCCAAGCCGCGGTCAACGGGCGTGTACACGGCGTTGGGGTACTTCTCGGCGTACTCCTTGATTCTTCCGCGGCGGACATTCTTCAGATCCATGATGAAGGCCAGCTTGTCGGCATCGATGCCTTGCTCATCATAGATGTAGCCGGACGAATCGGAAAGAGTCACGACCTTTCCACCCAAGTCGTTCACTTTCTCCGTGGCAAACTGGGCAACATTCCCGGAACCGGAGATGAGGCAAGCCTTGCCCTCAAGGGTCTCGCCCCGCGTGCTCAACATCTCGGCGGCGAAGTAGACGGCGCCATAGCCGGTAGCCTCCGGTCTGATAAGGCTTCCACCCCATGTACGACCCTTGCCGGTGAGCACACCGGTGAACTCATTGCGGAGTTTCTTGTACATCCCGAACATGTAGCCGATCTCTCGGCCGCCCACGCCGATGTCGCCGGCGGGAATATCGGTATTGGGCCCGATGTGACGGAAAAGCTCACTCATAAAATTCTGGCAGAAACGCATAACCTCGTTGTCCGACTTTCCCTTGGGATCGAAGTCGGAGCCGCCCTTACCACCGCCCATGGGCAGGGTGGTCAGCGCATTCTTGAATACCTGCTCAAAGGCCAGGAACTTCAAGATCGAGAGGTTGACGGAAGGATGGAAGCGCAGACCTCCCTTATACGGACCGATGGCGGAATTCATCTCGATCCTAAATCCACGATTTACTTGTATCTCTCCCCGATCATTCGTCCAAGGAACCCGGAACATAATAACGCGCTCGGGTTCGGCGATTCTTTCCAGAAGCTTCATCTGGCGGTATTCGGGTCTCTTCTCCAGGACCACGGCCAATGAATCGAATACTTCCTTGACCGCCTGATGGAATTCAGGTTGATTTGGATCACGGCCCACTACTTGCTGAAAAATCTCCTCAATCATGCCGGGTTTTCCCCTTTCCTTCAGAGGTAATTTAACAACTCCTTGGCACGCAACGTCTTCTGTGCCGACCATTCCAGAGCCTCAAATACACCTGTCTGCCTGCCGGCAGGTCGCGAAGCAGAGCCCAATGAAGTCATCGGCATCTAACCCGAACTTCTCACCAGCTTTCGGCTACAGCCGCCAATATGGCATCCCGCGTCCGACGCGGGACTTCGTTACGCTCTGTCGGCTTCCTCGACGTATCGCAGAGGATACGCCTGCGGGATCCTCAGTCGCAAGCCTCGCATTCAGAATCCCGCGTCCGACGCGGGACTTCGCTTCGAAAGCCGGTGAGAAGTCCGGGCTAAGAGTGTTATGCCTGAGAAGGACAAATCGTTGGCCGAGTTTAGAGAAGTAAACATAGAGGCGTCAAGGATAAATATGGTCTCTTGCGTGACGCGCGGATATTAGATCCACTCCGGGCATGATAGAGAGACTTGAGGAACGGGAAAAAAGGATATGGTCCCACAGGTCTGGCGGGGGGGATTCGTGCCGCATATATTGGCCACTCCGCGGCCTTATCGCGAGTTGTGGACAAGCTGCGGTTTCAGTATTTGCGAGAGCCCTTCGCTTGGCGACATGTCGAATGGGGAGCTCGAATGTTGAGAGGAAACCATACACGGTCCTTGCATTATTGCATCGGCGGAAACCAGTGGATTAGAGGACGCGAGGTTGACATCACCAGGCCACGTGAGGAGACATGTCATGGAAGCAGTTGCAACAGAACAAATGGAAGTGATTGAGGAGACGGATCGTATCCTGACACGGAACAACCATGATGCGAGTGCCTTGATAGCAATCCTCCAAGATGTTCAGCGCGGCCTCGGCTATATTCCCAGGGCATCTCTGGAACGTATTGCCGAGGAGCTCTCCGTTCCATTATCTCATGTCTACACTGTTGTCACGTTCTACAAAGCCTTCAAGTTGCAGCCGACAGGGAAGCACATCATCAAGATCTGCCTAGGCACGGCGTGCCATATAAAGGATGCCCCACAGCTCATGATTGCCATGGAGAACGAGCTTGGTGTGAAGCCGGAGCAGGTGACGGAGGACGGCATGTTTTCTTTTGAGCCAGTCCGTTGTGTCGGATGTTGCGGATTGGCGCCGGTGATCATGATCGACGAGGATTTCCATGGGAAGGTGAAACCCGCCGACGTGAAGAAGATACTCGCGCAGTATCGGTGATATCGTGCAGCTCAAGAGAATAGCTGAACTGCTCGAGGCCGACGTGCTGGTCTCGGTGAAAGATTTGGAGAGAGACATCACCACGGTCCATGCCTCGGATCTCATCAGCCAGGTACTCGCATCGTGTAGTAGGGGGGCTCTCTGGATCACCGGCCTCCTGGATCAGCAGATAATCAATACCGCAGAGCTCTTCGATCTTTCCGGCGTCGTATTCATCGGGAACCGGCGTCCTTCGGCGGATATCATCGACACGGCAGTAGAGGAACAAATCCCCGTGCTTGTCACAAAGCTCAGCATGTTCGAGGCATGCGGGCTTCTCTATGCCGAGGGGCTCCAGCCCGCCCTGCGGTCCTGAGAATCCCTTTTCATGGTGTGCCGTACCCCTACGCTGAGATGTGCCCGATTGGGGCATCCAGGATAGCAAGATGTTCAAGAAAGTGTTTCGCGTAGAAGGTGGCAATTTCCAAAAGGCCGGCTCCGTGTCCAAACAGATCAAGAAAATCCTCAAGCAGCTGAATCTGGACGGTGAATTGATCTGGCGCGCCATGATCATTGCCTATGAGGCAGAGATAAATGCCGTGCTCTACGCCCATGAGTGCCAAGTGTCCCTGGAGATTACGGCCGAGAAGATCTATATGAGATTCAAAGACAAAGGGCCCGGTATTCCCGACATTTCCTTGGCCATGACCGAGGGCTACTCCACCGCAACACGGGCGATGCGTGAGCGGGGCTTCGGTGCGGGGCTCGGATTACCGAACATACGGAAGACATCGGATCATTTCGAGATCACCTCTACCGTTGGCGTTGGTACCACGCTTGATATCGACCTTTTTCTCAACTGATCTCAAAGTGAAGGGAGAAATCAGGTGAAGTACCTCACGCACTCCTCGCATTCCATCATGATAGACAAGGAGCTCTGCACGGGATGCGTGGTCTGTACGCTTGCCTGTCCTGTGCAGGCAATACGGGTCAGAGATGGCAAGGCGGAGGTGAACAAGAGCGAGCTCTGTATCGACTGTGGGGAATGTCTTCGCGTCTGCCCGGAGCAGGCGGTAAAATCCATGACCTTGCACGCCGAAGACCTTACCGGGTATAAGGTCTTGGTCGCGCTGCCCTCGCCGGCACTCTATGCACAGTTTGGCGATCTCTACACGCCGAATGACATCCTCTTGGCCTTGCGCAAGATCGGATTCCATAAAGTCTGTGACCTGGCGCTCAACTGCGAGATGGTGCTTATCGCTATTGGCGAGTACTTGCGGAGTCACACTGCGGTCAGGCCCATGCTCTCCAATTTCTGCCCCGCGGTGACGCGGTTGATCCTGAAGAACTACCCGAAACTGATAGACCATATCATACCCATCGAGACCCCCCGGGAGATCGCGGCGGATCAGATGCGTCGCAAGATCATGCGCGAGCGGGGGATAGAGTCCGGCGAGATCGGTGTTTTCCATATCACACCGTGCCCGGCCAAGATGATCTCCATTACGGATCCGGTGGGCGTGGAGAAGTCAAATCTCGATGGCGCCATTGCAATTCGGGATCTGTACGTTCGGCTGCGCAAGGCGCTCAAGGAGATCGAAGATGATTGGATTCTGCAGAAATCCAGCGGTGTAGGGATCAGCTGGGCCACTGGCCAGGCTAGCATGCGCGGGCTCCCCTCCATGACCTCGCTTTCGGTGACCGGGGTCGGCGATGTTATCCAGATCTTGGATGATGTCGAGGCAGAACATTTGGGAGACGTTGACTACCTCGAACTCTCGATTTGTCCCGGAGGTTGCGTCGGCGGGCCCCTGGTGGTTCAGAACAAACATGTGGCGGCAAGCCACATTGCCAATCTCGTCGAGCAGTATGGAGTGCGAAGCCGCGTGGATCCAAGAAAAATCGAGCGGCAGCTGGAACAGACATACCTTCTCGACCAGAAGAAATTCCTGCCCCAGGAGCCCGAACCTCTGGATACTGATTTGACTCGTGCCTTGGAGAAGATGGCCAAGATCGAAGAGTATCGTTCATTGCTGCCGGGCAGGCAGTGTGGCGCCTGTGGTGCACCAAGCTGTGAGGCCCTGGCAGAGGATATCGTGAAGGGGGAAGCACATCTCTCTGACTGTATTTTTGAAAGAATCAAGGAGCTGGAACATGCGCTTGAGGGAGATCGTGGAGGCGTTGAATCTGGAGATCCTGAATGAAGGTGAACATCTCGACGAGGTCGTGCTGGGAGGATACGTCGGCGATCTTCTGAGCGATGTCATTGCATCGGGGACTGCCCATCATCTCTGGGTGACGATTCAAGTCCATGAGAATATCATTGCCGTGGCTAGCCTGAAGGATCTCGCGGGGATCATCGTGGCAAAGAACAGTACCCCGTTGGAGGAGACGCTTGAGAACGCCCGAGAGGAGGGTGTCACGTTGCTCCGATCGCCGCTCAACTCCTATCAGCTCGTAACGAAGCTCTCAGAGCTTGGTATTTCCGGCGGCTAGCCGGTCACGGATTTCAGGTGCTAGCTCCTTACATATCAATTGTTTGAGCAAATGAGCAAAACACATAACCCCTGAACACATGCCCCGCCGATCAGTGAATCTCCAACACTATCGCGCTGATCTTCATATCCATACATGCCTGTCTCCATGTGGGGATCTTGAGATGTCGCCTCGGTTCATTGTGCGGACCGCATTGGAAAAGCGATTGGATATCATCGCCATTACGGACCACAACAGTGCGGAGAACGTGCATGCGGTATTGACTGCCGCGGAAGGCTCTCCACTCACTGTGGTGCCGGGTATGGAAATCGCTTCACGCGAGGAAGTGCACATTCTCACCCTCTATCCTGATATCGACGCCGCATGGCGGATGCAGGAGATCATCTATTCTGATCTGAAACGCTCGGATGATGAGTCATTCGTGGAGGAACAGGTGATAGCCAACGAGCATGATGAGGTAGAAGGATTTTGCCCCTATATCCTGGTCGGCGCCACCTCATTCGGGGTCAAGAAGATCGTCGAGCTTGTTCATGAATGCAGTGGGCTGGCGCTGGCCGCACATATCGACCGGCAGGCCTTTGGCATCATTGGTCAATTGGGCTTCATTCCGCCTCGCGTGCCTCTTGATGGTCTCGAAGTGAGCCCCCATGTGCCTCTTGCCGAGGCGCGACGCCGGTTCCCGGAGTATGCGAAATATCCATTTATTACCAATTCGGACGCGCATTTTCTCAATGATGTTGGCAAAGCCCACACGACCTTCTTTCTTCAGGAGCCATCCTTCAAAGGAATTCTCGATGCATTAAGGGACCAGAATGGGTGCTCGATCTGTGAGGGGGGGGCGCCATGAAGGAACTCGCCCTCCATATTCTCGATATTGTCGAGAACTCGATTCGCGCGGGCAGCTCGTTCGTGCAGATTGCCGTGATCGAGAATCCAGCCGAGGACCAGCTCATCATCACGATCTCCGATGACGGCTGTGGCATGGATGCCAAGATGCTGGAACAGGCGATAGACCCATTCTTTACCACCAAGGATGTCCGTAGCGTGGGAATGGGGTTGTCTCTGTTTCGTCAGGCTGCTGAGCGTGCGGGAGGGAATATGCGGGTGGTGTCTCAACCGGGCTCTGGAACGAGGGTTGAAGCCTCGTTCAAACATTCGCATATTGATCGCCAACCTTTGGGAGATATGGCGTCAACCATCACGATGATTCTCCTGGCGAACCCCAGGATCGATCTCGTCTATCGGCATTGTTTGGCCGATGACGAATTTGTGTTCGATACCAGGGCAATCAGGTCGGTGTTGGATGGGGTGAGTGTGACGAGTCGAGAAGTGATTCAGTTCATCTCGAGGATGATCAAAGAACGGCAGAATCTTGACTAGCCCGGGCTAATCACGAAAAAGGAAGGGGATCGCATGGCGAAACTGACCATAGCAGAGCTCCGGAAGATCAGAGAACAGGCGAAGCGTTCGAGGAATCTCCGGGAAGGAGAGGGGAAAGCCCGCATAACCGTACATATGGGCACATGCGGTATCGCGTCAGGCGCCCGAGAGGTGATGGATGCCCTGTTGACCGCTATGGATGAACGGGGCATCAGGGACGTCCTCGTCACGACTTCCGGCTGTGCCGGACTGTGCAGTCACGAGCCCATGGTCACCGTGGAGTATGCGAACACGGCTCCTGTGAAGTATGCGAAGCTCGACGGGGACAAGATCGTTCGGATCCTTCTAGAGCACGCCATGGAGGGAAGGATAGTGAAAGAATACGCGCTGGCCGTTGGCAGCGAAAAGATGAGCTAGGAGCCATGTGGATGATTATCGCGCACGCACGCGCCCTTTTGGGAAACATATAGGGGGATTGCATGGATATCAATTTTCGTTCACACCTCTTGGTGTGTACAGGTACGGGGTGCGTGTCCAATGGTGCTTTTGAAGTCAAGAAAGCATTAGAGGACGAGCTCAAGAAGCACCATTTGGAGCACGAGATCCAAGTGGTGGGAACGGGCTGCAACGGGTTCTGTGAACGGGGACCTGTCATGCTGGTTCAGCCCGAGGGAGTCTTCTACCAGCAGCTGTCAGTGGAAGATGTCCCGCGGTTGGTTGAAGAGCATTTCCTCAAGGGCAGGCCGGTGGAGGAGTTGATGTACTCACCTACCGAGAGGGATGCATCGATTCCTCTCATGCGCGACATCGGCTTTTTCAAGGACCAGGTTCTCGTGGCGCTTCGAAACCGAGGCAGCATCGATCCGGAGGTGATCGACGACTACATCGCGCATGACGGGTACATTGCTCTGGAGAAGGTTCTGACCTCCATGAGTCCTGAAGAGGTCATCGCGGAGATAAAGGAGTCCGGCCTCCGGGGCCGTGGTGGCGCCGGTTTCCCCACAGGGCTGAAATGGGGGTTTTGCCGCCGTTCGCCGGGAACTATCAAATACGTGGTCTGCAATGGCGACGAAGGGGATCCTGGCGCGTTCATGGATCGATCGATCCTGGAGGCTGATCCCCATAGTGTATTGGAGGGGATGACCATAGGCGCGTATGCCATAGGGGCGGAGCACGGGATTCTTTACGTGCGTGATGAGTATCCTCTTGCCATCCACCGATTGGAGGTTGCCATAGATCAGGCCCGTGGCTATGGGCTCCTGGGAGAGGATATCTTCGGCAGTGGCTGCAACTTCGATGTCCGCGTGGTGCGGGGAGGAGGCGCATTCGTCTGTGGCGAAGAGACCGCGCTTATGGCTTCGATTGAAGGGAAGGCCGGCAGGCCGCGATTCCGTCCGCCATTTCCTGCGGAGAAGGGCATTTGGGGGAAACCCACTAATATCAATAACGTGGAAACCTGGGCCAATGTGCCGGTGATCATCCACCGGGGAGCAGATTGGTTCGCATCCCTGGGGACTGAGACCAGCAAGGGGACGAAGATCTTCTCCCTGGTGGGCAAGATAACTAACTCTGGGCTCGTCGAGGTTCCCATGGGCATCTCCATCAAGAAGATCGTGTTCGACATCGGCGGGGGCGTTCCAGACGGCAAGGAGTTCAAGGCGGTCCAGATCGGTGGACCCTCCGGGGGCTGTATCCCTGCTCATATGAAGGATACGATCATTGACTACGAGTCGCTTGCCAAAACCGGCGCAATTATGGGTTCAGGCGGCCTTGTCGTCATGGATGAGACGACCTGCATGGTGGATGTGGCACGGTACTTTCTGGAATTCACCCAAAGCGAATCATGCGGCAAATGTACTTTCTGCCGCATCGGCACGAAACGTATGATGGAGATTCTGACGCGGATTTGCGAAGGAAAGGGCGTTCCGGAGGACATCCCGCTTCTAGAAGATTTAGCCGAAAGGATCTGTGACACGAGTCTCTGTGCGTTGGGGCAGACGGCCCCCAATCCTGTGCTCACTACGCTCCGGTTTTTCCGGAATGAGTATGAGGCTCACATTCATGACAAACGGTGCCCGGCTCACGTCTGTCGCGCGCTATTGACCTACTCGATCGATCCGGAGAAGTGCACCGGCTGTACCTTGTGCGCCAGGAAATGCCCTGTGGACGCCATCGCGGGGGATCGGAAAGAGGTTCATGTCATTGATCAAGAGCTGTGCACCCGGTGTGGCGAATGCTACATGGCCTGTCGTTTCGATGCAGTCATTAGGGAGTAGACCGGTGAGTGGAGACAAAACAACCATGGCAGTGAAACTGACGATAGATGGACATCCGGTGGAGGCCCAACCTCAGGAAACGATCCTTGAGGTGTCCAAGAGAACCGGAGTTGCGGATATTCCCACCCTCTGTTATAGCCCACAGCTTCCACCGTACGGCTCGTGCTTCGTGTGTGTGGTGGAGGTGGAGGGGGCGCGGACCTTGCAGCCATCCTGCGCCACCAGAGTGCGCCCGGGCATGGTGGTGAAGACCAACACGGAAAGGGTACGAGCGTCGCGGAAGATGGCCCTGGAGCTGCTCTTATCGGCGCACTGGGCTGACTGCAAGGGGCCATGCCAGATAGGCTGCCCCGCCGGCGTGGACGCGCAAGGCTATCTTGCCCTTGCCCGCGAAGGAAGATTTCTGGAAGCAGTGGAGCTCATCAAAGAGGTCAATCCGCTTCCCATTGTCTGCGGAAGAATATGCGTTCGCGCGTGTGAAGTGGTCTGTGAACGGCAGCATGTGGATGACCCGGTTGGCATCAACTTTGTGAAGCGGTATGCCGCCGAGCTGGAACGCGGGGAAGTGTTTATGCCTACGCCCCAGCCGGCCACGGGGAAGAAGGTGGCCATCGTGGGTGCGGGTCCCGCAGGTCTTACTTGCGCCTACTATCTGGCGCTGGAGGGAACGAAGCCGGTTATCTTCGACATGTGGCCACAACCCGGCGGAATGCTGCGGTATGGAATCCCGGAGTACCGGCTTCCCAAGAAGCTGCTGAATCTGGAGATAGGAACCGTAACGCGGTTAGGCGCGGAGATCCACAGCAATCGGACCTTGGGCAAGGACTTCACCATTGACTCGTTGAAGGATGAATACGACGCAGTGTTCATCGCCGTGGGCGCTCCCCTTGGCAAGGGGATGAGGATGGAGGGCGAGGAAGACACTGAGGGCGTACTCTCCGGCCTTGACTTCCTTACCCGGGTCGAGCTGGGCAATCCCCTCAGAGTGCACGGGCGAGTGGTGGTGGTGGGCGGCGGCAATACCGCCATCGATGCATCACGTACGGCTTTCAGGCTCGACGCCGACGAAGTGATCATCCTCTATAGGAGAACCCGCAAGGAGATGCCGGCCGACGATGTTGAAATCGATGCTGCAGCGGACGAGGGCGTCAAGATGCATTTCCTCGCGGTGCCCACCAAGATACTTGCGGAGAACGGGAAGCTCACCGGCATAGAGGCCCTGCGCATGGAGCTGGGGGAACCGGATGCCAGCGGGCGGCGTCGACCTGTTCCCATCCCGGGGAGCGAATTCACCCTCGCGTGTGATTTCCTTTTCGGAGCCATTGGGCAAGGAACCGACCTCTGGTGGGCTGACAAGGGAGATGAGACCGCGGCCAAGCTCGAGCGGACCAAGTGGAATACCTTTGTCACTGATGAACGGACCATGAAAACCAATATTCCTGGGATCTTTGCCGGCGGCGACGTGGTCACTGGCCCCACCGTGGTCATAGATGCCATTGCTGCGGGCAAACGGGCCGCGCATGGCATTCTCTCCTATCTGGCCACAGGCGAGGCCCAGGCCCCGCCTGTGGCCTTCTACAGCACCAAGAAGCTGCTTGGAGAGCCGACTCCTGAGTATTACAGTTTTGTCACCAAGAAAGAACGATCCACCATACCCGAACCGGATCCCGAAGAGCGGAAGCGTTCGTGGAGTGAGGCTGAATACGGGCTGGCCAAGGAAGATGTGCTCTACGAGACCGATCGGTGCCTTGTGTGTGGATGCTTAGATCTCGGGGATTGTGAGCTCCAGATGCTGGCCACGGAATATGGCGTAGAGCCGTTACGTCTCGCGGGAGAGGTGATCCAGCACCGGCCGGATCATAGCCACCCATTTGTGGTGCTCGACAACAATAAGTGCATTCTTTGCGGGAAGTGTGTGGCCATCTGTCGGGACCTTGTGGGCCCGGCGGCGCTGGGATTTGTGAACCGTGGTTTCGAAACCGTGATGAAACCTACCCTCGGCTTGCCCCTGATGGAGTCGCCGTGCATCGGTTGCGGAAACTGTATCGACCAGTGTCCCACCGGCGCCCTCATGGACCATCTCCGTTATCGGAAACTCAGGGAATGGAGGGTCAAATATGTCGACACGGTGTGTGCTCATTGCGGCGTTGTATGCGACATGCGATATGTTTCGGTGGTAGATGGCCTCTCATGGGTGCAGACCCCGGAAGCGGCGGCAGAACCCGGCGACGGACAGTTGTGTCGCACCGGTCGATTCGGACATCGGTACCTGAGTGACCAGGAACGTCTCCGCACTCCGATGATTCGGGAAGATGGCGCTCTCCGACAGGCCACATGGGATGAAGCCCTGGGTCGTGCCGTTGCCGTCCTCAAGACCAACGGGAAGGAGTCCTCGAAAGCGGCGGTGATCGGCTCCGGCATTCTCAGCATGGAGGAAGCATATTTGCTTCAGAAAGTTGGCCGAGAAGGTCTTTCCACGGCGTTTGTGGCCAGCGGCTCGCAGCTCTTGGGAGCTTCCCACGATACATCCCTGGACAGGCTGCTCGGCTTCACCGGATCCACCGTATCTCTTGATGCTATCGATCAGGCGGAGCTCATTATCATCATGGGCGCCGATCCGGCGGCGGAAACACCGGTGGTCGATTTCAGGATTCACCGGGCGAAAGAACGCGGCGCCCACGTTCTTTTGATTGGCCCGGGATCCGAGAGCCAAGGAACGGCGCCCACGTTGAGAGTGGAAACCAAGACGCCGGGGCCGGTGATGGGGGCTCTGCTCAGACGGCTCGTTTTGGGAGGCGCCGTAGATCGGGAATTTCTTCGGACGCGGTGCACTGGATCGGATCGATTCGAGTATTACCTGAAGAGCGCCTCAGATCGGGATCTCCTGGCAGGGACAGGTGTCACCCCCAAACAGGTGGACGAGGCTGCTGAGTTGATCCGGGAAGCGACGGGGGGTGTGATTGCGGTGGTGGATGCTTCTGCCGCACATGCAGAGGATGTGAGAGCTTTGGCAGTCTTGATGCTCAGCTTGGGCAAACTCGGCGTGGAAGGCTCCGGGCTCGTACAGCTTCGTGCGCAGGCCAACGAGCAAGGTCTTGTATTCGTGGGGCTGCATCCTTCCTTCCTGCCGGGCAGGAAGCAGGGAGCCGGCAGTTCGGTGGAAGCGATGCATCAGGCCATAGCCGAGGGAGGAGTACGCGCAGCGCTCATCGTGGGGGAAGACATGCGCTCCGTTGCACCTGGGGCAGCGCTGGTGGACAAGATTCCCGGCTGCGTCGTGCTGGACACCTTTCTTTCCAAAACCGCTCAGGCGGCCGAAGTGGTGCTCCCCATCTCAGCGCCTGGCGAGACCAATGGCAGATTCGTCAACCTGGAGAGAAGAGTTCGCAAGGGATCCCCCATGGCGGATCCGCCAGAGGGTAAAGAGACATGGGAAGTCCTCTCGTTGCTCCTGACTCGGCTCAACGGTTCCCGCATGCCTTCGAGCTATGGCGAGATCGTTTCAGAGCTCGACGACGCCGATGTGTTCGCGGGCTTGCTGTGCACAGGCGAGGACGGCTCACCCAATGCTCTTTTCTTGGATGGATTTCTTACTGAGAACGGCCTCGCTCCCCTGGAACGGCCCACCGTGGCCACGAAAACAGAAACCCAAGGTCCTTCCAGAGAGGTTTCGACCATAGGAGGATGGATCGCAAGGTTCATGGCCGAAGCACCCACGCACCGACCTTGTGAGCTGTAGTCTGACAAGCTATTGAGCTGTTGAGATGGTGAGGATCTGGGCACGGCTCTTCCGCTGGCGGATGACACAATAAGAACAACAAGAATAGACCGGTGCTCAGCGTGCTGAATGCCGGTCTATTCGTAGCATCTCAATGGATCTGGTCGCACGACCTTCTCCCCCTTTGGAGTGCGGTAGCCATGCTACCGCTTTTCCCGAGCAAGCCATGCTTGCGCAGCCCGTTGCGCATCGAACAGTATTTGAGCGAAGTTGGTGCAGAACCTGCAATATGGAGGCCATGAATCTGCGATCAACTGGGGTGCATCGCCTTCTCTACGAACTCACTGTCGCCCAAGATCCGTTCATCCGCCATAACCCGCATCTTTTGTCTCCTCAGTGCTTTCACCGCTCCCCTTCAACCGTTCCACCTGCGGATTTCCGTCCAAAGCTACCACCTATTTCGGGAATAGCTTGCCACGAATTTCGGAGGTAAGTGACCAGTAATTTCGGTCTGAATGTGACGACTTTTGGAGAGGATCCGAATCCCCCTTAGCTGCCTACCAAGGCGACAGTCTGGTCCCGAACGCCCGGTTTTTCCAAGACGCACACCAATACTTCAAGACTTCAACAATTGTTGAAGTGATAGAGTATCCAGTGAACTCACAGTGTGGTTCCGATTCACTCGTTTTTCGAGAACCGACATCGACCGGCAAACATCCCAGACCCTGCGTACGATGCCCCCTCTTTCGGCATTGGGATAAATCTCTAGTAAATCCATGGATTTACTAGAGATTTAGGAAACCCGGAAAGCTGGAATGGGAAGGAATCTGTCAATCTTGAATCTATGATCTGGGGCGAGGGGCAAGCTCACTGCGTCCAACGTCGAACGAGAGGATGATGGAGGGCCATGCTCCGTCATGGCCGTTGATACCGATACGACGGACGCGACGGAGCGCGTCCCTCCAGAGATGCAATATCCATCCGGTTGACGGCTGAGAGCTCTCTCGAGGAACATCGAATGAGATGACGGAGGAAGGAGGAGAGATTCTTCGCTCCTTGGAGTTGCTCAGAATGACAGGGGTGGTTGGCATTGGATGTGAGTAGACGTTTGTCATTCTGAGGGAGGGGAGCGACCGAAGAATCTGGGGGGGGGAGATCGGGGAGAGAAGCGAAGTGCCTGAATGACGGATCGAGAGATTGAACATCGAACATCGAAGTAGAAGCCTCAACCGGATGGCGGATTGTATGTGTAATGCTTCCCAGATCTCCATATCGACCACGCGGGCCGCGTGGTCGATGTCGCGCTCTGAGTGCCGGGCTATTCGAAGCTGAGGGCTCCCTCGGGGCAGACCTCGATACATCGCCCGCATGCATGACAGTCAGGGCGCACGGATTTCTCGTCCAGGATGGCAGACACCGAAGGGCAGGGGCTCTTGGCGACGCACAGCCCGCATGAGGTACACCGCTTCTTGTCGAGCCTGACCTTGGTAATGGCGATCTGTTCCAGAATCCATGTAAGGAGGCCCAAGGGGCAGAGGTGATAGCAGAAGGGGCGATAAAGAGAGAGAGAGGCGATAAGCACAATGGCGATCACTGCAATGCTGAGCGCGTCGAATTCCCAGTGTAGGAAATGGAAGGGGTTCAAGTACTCGTAGATGTAGTACTTGAACGCGAAGACAAGAACCAGGAAGGCAACAAACACCGCCACGCGGAGGGCGTTACTCCACGCAAAGGGCACTTTCTTCCTCAATCGCTCGGGGATTGGAATCGCGTGAACGAGTTCCTGGATGGCCCCGATGGGGCAGACCCATCCACAGAAAAGTTTTGTTCCCAAGATGGACATAACTGCCGTGAACGCGAGAAGGGCGAGGAATACGATGGGGATGCCTCTGCCGGCGGCCAGGAACTGGAAAGGCCTTGTGGTCATACACATGGGGCTCGGGTGAAGTGCCATTCCGCGCGCGAAACTCCCCAGAGGGAGCACCGGGGCCACACCCCAGAGAAAGAAAGCAAGACCCATGAATATGAGCCTGAGTCTCCGTCTCGCCCCGCCGGCTACCAGGAGGCCAAGGCCGCCCACGCAGAATATGGCAGCCAGCCACACTTTTGTGAGCGTGAAGATGTCCCAGAAGCCCATGGCCTGAGCGCGGCCTTCGTCGGCCAGGGCTGGGGCAATGAATGAAACGAGAAAGAGGAACGCGATCGTCAGGGGTGTTCGCATGGTTCGATCTCCTGCAAGGGCATGATGGGCTGTTGGGTTCAGGGTTGAGGGTTCAGGGTACACCGTTCAGGGTTGCCTTCTTTTGTAGATTGCTCATTAACCCTGAACCTTTGAACGCTGAACCCTTGCCATAGAAAGAGATAATAGGTCAGCGTCGCCGACGCTGCGTGCCCAGAGAGCGCACTTGGGCTATGACCTCGTCGATGACTGCCGGGCTGATGGCCTTGCCGGTGAGCGTTGATTCGGCGGCGAGGCGTTTGGCCACGCCGATCAATGTTCTCACATTGGCCGTGAGGTTGCGGGCCAAATAGATCAGCGACGGCTCGGGAATCCGCCAACCGTTCCGTTGAGCCACTGCCCTCAGTATTTTCCCTCTATGGTAGGGCGTGGGCACGGTAAGCTCGACCACCTTGCCCTTTCTGAACAAGCTCTGTACCATATCGGTGAGTTCGTTGAGTTCATGGGGCGGGCGGTCGCTACAGACCACGACTTGCCGTGCTTTCTCGTACAGTTCGATGAATATCTCTAGGGTCCTGTCTTGCTGTGATCGAGCACGAGCGAGGAATTGCAGGTCGTCCACGGCCAGGATTACGAGCTCGCCAAGCCCTTGCAACATGGCCTCCAGCTGATGCGTGAGGATGGCCTCACGTATCCTTTCCTCGAAGAGCTCAGAGGTCGCATAGGCCACCCTCTCGGCACCGTAGTCCTTCTGGATCTGGTTGGCGATACAGGCGATGAGATGAGACTTCCCGATGCCGGCTTCCCCATAGAAGAAGAGGGGGTTGTGAAGCACGCCTGGGTTTTCTGAGACGGCGAAAGCAGCATCGTGGGCTTCTCGATTGGCCGGGCCCACGATGAATGTCTCGAACGTCATATCCGGCGGAGGGCTTGGGAGCGTAACCTTTCTGTCCTCTTTGGCTCGAGCCGGAGCAGGATGAGTCGTTAAGACCCTTCGCCGTAGCATCGCGTTCACTCGGGCGGTGAGTTCTCTGAGATCGAACGGTTTTGTGATGTAATCATCGGCGCCAAGGTCGAGGCCGTGGATCCTGTCGGAGATCTGGCCTTTGGCTGTCACCATTATGATAGGAATATGTTTGGTCCGCTCGTCGTCTCTTAGCTTGATCGTGACGTCATAGCCGTTCATGGTGGGGAGCATGATATCAAGCAAGATCAGGTCTGGCTTATCAAATATGACGCTTCGGAGCGCTTCTCGGCCATCACGAGCTTCGACGGTGTCGTATCCTTCCCGTTGAAGGACCGTTGCCATTGCTTTCCTGATATTCTGCTCGTCGTCTACAACCAGGATGGTCTCCTTCGGCATCCCTTACTCCTTACAAAGACATACACCAGTCAGGATTCAGTTCCCCTGTCGCCATCCCAAGGAGGAATAGAGAAGCGATGCTGTCAAGTCTTCGGTTGCCCTGCGCCTGCCTAAAGGGTCAACCATTCCTATTGCAGCCTTTCCAGCATCCTCTGCGTCACGGCGGCTCTGGTTTCCTCGCCCAGCTCCTCATGAAGCGCGAGTTTGAGCTGGAGAGCTGATCTATGTGCAGGATTGAGTGATACCGCGTGTTCTAGCTCTTCCTGGGCCTCTTTTGTTCTTCCCGTGCGTACCAGGGTATACGCAAGATTGTAGTGGGCGTCAGAAAAACCCGGGCGGATTTTGAGCGCCCTCTCATACTCTTTCAATGCTTCCTCTGTCTTGCCGAGCAGAGCCTGTGCATTTCCTAGATTCGAATAAGCCTCAACATACCGTGGATTGAGCTCGATTGCTTTCCTGTAGAGGGGAACAGCCCCCTCCACATCACCCAGGTTGACAAGAAGAATGCCCTTATTCACCAAGGCGGGATAGAATGACGGTTCGTATTCAAGAGCCATATCAAGGAGTTGCTCAGCTTTCCCATACTCTCCCCGCTGCAACGCGATCACACCAAGAGAGCCCACAATAAGCGGATCCTTCGGGTCCTTGCCGC
Source organism: Candidatus Fermentibacterota bacterium (assembly GCA_030620115.1). Lineage (GTDB taxonomy): Bacteria > JAFGKV01 > JAFGKV01 > JAFGKV01 > JAFGKV01 > JAUXFG01. The sequence continues at coordinate 29,431 of JAUXFG010000005.1, read as the reverse complement.
GAAGCTCCTCAAGGATGATTTCCCCTTCGTCCAGCCGCCCTCGATCAACCAGCGAGACCGCATGAGCAAGCATGTCGGATTCTTTCTTTTGCACCGGACTGTGTTTCCTCCTGCGCTTCGTGGACTGGATCTTCGCAGGGACCGCCATGCTCCTTTGCGACCATGGCCACGTGAGCGATCACCTCATGACGTCAATTATCAATAGAAGCAGTGCATGTTAGGCAATCTGAGGTCATGTGTCCAGGAAGACGAACGGAACATGCCCTCATGGCGGCCTTCGCTGGCGGGGGTTGACCCACCAGATCGCTGGAGTCACCTTATCCGGGCTAGCCCGAATCGTGGACAGACAACCCTGGAGGTCCTTGTGGGGCGGTTCTTTCCGAGATCCGTTGCGCTTCTTTTCCTGTGGGCGCTTCTGCCTGTTTTCTTGAGCGTTGCTTGTATTGGGGATGCAGCAAGAGAGAATCCCTTGGATCCAGGAGCCGGCCGATTCGATCCCATAGCGGGCAAAGTGTTGAGCTTCTTCGAACCGCATCGCCCAATCCGAGGGGTGTCCGTTGCCGCGCCCCGATTCGGGATCGCCGATACTACCGACCGGGAAGGGAAGTTCGAGCTCTTGTACATACCGCCGGAGAGCTGCCTTGTTGTTGCACATTCCGCCGCGTATGCAGCGAGTTCCCTCCTCGTAGCCAGCGGCCCGGCGCCGCGTCTAGATGTGAGGTTTTACCTCGATGCATTGCCTCAGCTCACAGATGTCTTGATCCAGTCTACCTATGAGGCCCTCTGGTATCCTGAGCCCTATCGCGAATGGGTGAGCATCCATGCCGCAGTTTGTGATCCTGATGGTTTTGCGGATGTGGACTCAGTTATCTGTTCGCTTCCGTGGGGCGCCACGGTTCTCCTGAATCCCCAGCTCCCACTCGGGAGATACTCGGCGACGATCTTTGGGGATTCTCTGGGTTCAGGAGGGGTGGAGAGCCTGGTGGGCTTGGACTGTCATCTCCAGGTGTGGGACAAGCAGGGCATGTCTTCGGGCCCCGTGAGCGTGCGTTTGTCTCGTGTGATCCGGGAAGTGGCAACCCTCACCGAACCTTCAGGTCTTCAAGAGGTCGGCGGCACGCCCATGTTGCGCTGGCTCTCACCCTCACCTCCATACCAGGCGAGTCTCCGTGTCAAGGTGGTGAGGGTGGACGATTGGGTGGAGACCGATGCATGGGAGAGCTCGCTCATCCCCATCACATCAGATAGTCTGAAAGTGGGCAAGACTCTCTCGGCGGGGCAGTACTACTGGGCCGTATATACGATAGACATCTTCAATAATGAGGGCCGGTCCCGGGAGGCGACTTTCGTGGTGGGGAGCGAGACATGAAGTACAAGAATGAACGGGAGCAGTACGAGGCCTTGCTCGACGTCACGCGGCAACTGGGAGGCGTTCATACGTCCAATGAGCTGCTGCGAACCATTGTCGCGCTTGCCAAAGAGCTCCTGCATGCAGACAGAGGCTTCGCGCTGCTGAGGGAGGGCACAGTCCCGCCCGTATCGGATCGTGGCGATGAGGTCAAGATAGAGACTACAGGCGGTTTCCAGAGGGAAGCTACCCATGCCATGCTGCAGATCTCGGGATCCGTGTTGCGAAATGTGTTGGATACCGGCGAACCAGTCTTGACCATCGATGCCCAGAGTGATGAACGGTTTGGCGCCTCAGAAAGCCTTGTGATCCATGGCATCCGGTCAGTTGCGTGTGCTCCAATGAAGGTCAGAGATAGAATACTCGGGGTCCTCTACCTCGATTGGCGTGGCGCCGAGGCATCCCTGGACCAGAAGGCCATGGAGTTCCTGGAAGCATTGGCGACGCAGGCAGCCGTGGCCCTGGATAACCTCGGGCTTGCCGAGCGACTAGAGGCAGAGAATCGAAGCCTGCGCGCCGAGTTGGGACGTCCGCCTGAACTCATCGGGGAGAGCCCGGCGATGCGATGTGTGTTCGAACTCATGGAGAAGATACTCCCTACCGACGCATCTGTTCTTATCCTCGGGGAAAGCGGCACGGGCAAGGAGCTTGTGGCGCGGGCGCTGCATGCGCGGGGCCCACGGGCCGGAAGAGCATTCGTCGCCCAGTTTTGTGGAGCGTTGCCGGAGACGCTCTTGGAGAGTGAGCTTTTCGGCCACAAGAAAGGCTCCTTTACCGGCGCAGTTTTCGACAAGAAGGGGCTTTTTGAGCTCGCAGATGGGGGCACTTTCTTCCTGGATGAGATCGCCGATACGTCACTGTCCACGCAGACGAAGCTTCTTCGTGTTCTGGAGGAAGGGGAATTCCGGCCAGTTGGTGATACGCGAACGGTGCATGCGGACGTGCGGATCGTGGCTGCCACGAATAGGGATATGAGCGAAGCGCTTCGGCAGGGACAGTTTCGCGAGGATCTCTTCTATCGCCTCAATGTTTTTACACTCACCATGCCTCCACTCCGAGATCGCGGGCGAGATGTGCTTCTCATCGCGGACCGATTTGTACAGCATTTCACGGACGAACTCGGGCTGCCCCCAAAGGATCTCTCCTCCGATACGAGGAGATTGTTGCAGCAGTATGTTTGGCCGGGGAATGTGCGGGAATTGCGTAATGTGATTCACCGGGCAGTCTTGGTGAGCGAAACCGAACGGATCGAATGCCGCGATCTCGGCCTTGACTCGGAAAAACACAATGGGAGGTCGCCAGGCGAAGTGTTCGAAGACAATGATCCGCCATTGGATGATCTAGTGAGGAAGATCGTGCTCGAACGTCTCGCTTCCTTCGATGGAAACAGGACCAAGACAGCCAAATCATTGGGTGTTTCCCTTCGGTGGCTTCATTATCGATTGAAGGACTGGAATGGCTGACGAGTGTATCGGTCCGTATCGGATTCTGGCTCCAGTAGCCGAGAGCAGCCAGGCGCTCTCGTTTCGAGCGATCCATGTGCATTTGGAACGAGAGGTCTTTCTCAAGGTGCTTCCCGGGGGAGGGCATGGCGATGCAGAGCGGCGAGCGCGGTTCATCCAAGAGGCGAAAGCGCTTGCGAGGATCGATCATCCCGCGGTGGTGAGGGTATATGACTCGGGCGAGATCGAGGGGAAACTCTATTTGGTCTCTGAATTCTTGGAAGGCCCAGATCTCCGCCGGCTCATCCAGGAGTCCGGGAGGCTCCCGTGGGAGAAGGTTCGTATGCTCGCCGCGAGCCTTCTGGACGGTCTTCGAGCCGTGCATGCGGCAGGGATCATTCATCGCGACATCAAGCCCTCGAATATTCTCATAGGGAAAGGCGGCCCAAAACTCGCCGATTTCGGACTCGCGCGGATCATGGATGATCCTCGCACCACGCAGAGTGACACATTCTTGGGCACTCCGGCATACTGGGCGCCGGAGACACTCCACGGGACGTCTGTTTCATCCCGTTCGGATCTTTTCGCCCTTGGCGCCACCCTCTACGAAGCCCTCACCGGCAGAAGGGCTTTCCCGGGAGACACATTTCAGGAGGTTCTTGCTCAGATCGTTGAGTATGATCCACTTGCGCAATATGACGAGCCTCTGGCAGAGGAGGCCAGGTCTTTCCTCACTGCTCTGCTGCATAAAGATCCTGCCCTTCGTCCAACGGATGCTGTTTCGGCGATGCGATTGTTAGCCCGAGCCAACGCCGGAGAAGGTGATCGTGTGAGGAGAAAGCGAGTTGGATCGTTCCTTGCCGTGATTCTCCTAGTGCTGGTCGGAGCCGCGGCCATTATCTTTCTCAAGGAGCGGAGGTCCAGTCTGGTCACGGAAGACATCGTCCCCATCTCGGCGATGCCGCGGGATACGGTTGCGGATGAGCCTTCTCGATCTGTTGTGGAGCCAAGAGCACCAGGGTCGGAACAGAAGGAGAAGCGGAGATTTTCCTTTCCCCAGATGGCTGACTCGTCCGTCAAGCCCCCGACGCTGATTCCCCGAAGGACCGGTTTTCTCGCGGGGGCATCAGAAAACATCGCGGCGGCGGAAGAAGCTGATCTCCCCGGAGAGCTTTGGGTGTTCTGTATTCCTTGGGCTGAGATTTCTATCGAAGGATCAGTAAGAGATACCACACCACTCTTGGCCCCTATCCAGTTGTCCTCTGGTCGCCATGAGATCACCATGCGCCATCCGTCATATCTCCCGCTCACGCTGAAGGTAAACATTCATCCCACGAGGCGAGAGACGTTGCACGTCGCCATGGCCGACAGTACGGCTTTCCTCTGTGTGCATACTGATCCCTGGGCTCGCGTGATGCTTGATGGAATCCCTGTAGGAACCACGCCCTTGTCAGGGCCATTGGCGGCTCGGCCGGGTAGTCATGATCTCCTCGTCACCAATCCGTTCGTGGGGGAGCGAATGGAACATGTGCGAATTGCGGCGACGGAAACAACAGATGTGATGATTCGGTTCGCGGATGGATTGGAATAGAAAATGCTTCCATGCGGAGGAGGAGGGATAAGAATATGAAGCCGTTGATAAGGATTCTCTTGCTGCTACTTGTTTCCTCTTCTGCGCAATCGCATACAGACTGGGAGTTCTGTGCGCCCATGCCTACCGCTCGTATGGACGCAGCATCCGCGGTGATCGGTGACACGCTCTATGTGATGGGGGGACGCGGGAGAGGCGTGGGGGGAGTGATCGATGTTGTGGAGGCATATGTGATTGTGCACGACGTCTGGATTCGTGGTTTGCCTGCTCTCCCTGATTCCGCGGCGGCCCAGGCATGCGCCGTCCTGGGCAGAAGAATCTATCTTTTTGGCGGCGTGGGGGCTGCGGGAGAGCTCCTCGACGACATCTGGCACTGGAGCCCGGGTGAACCCCAGTGGAGTGGAACGTCGATCCATACGCCTATGCCTGTGCAAGGAGCCTGCGCAGTGGCACCGGGGGATGGCGGGATCCTTCTCTTGGGTGGCCTTCTTGAGTCCGACCACTATGGATCCGACGTGTTCCAATTCTCTCCCGGCGTAGGATTCCAAACAGGGCCATCTCTCCAGCAGGCTCGAGGAGGTGCGGGGGTTGCGGTGGATGAAGGAGAGGTCTTCATCGTCGGTGGATTTTTTCATGGGCCTTTGGCCAGCACGGAGATTCTGGAACACAATCACTGGAGATATGGTCCGGAGCTTCCCGGCGCTCAGGGAGGGCATCTGGTGAGTGCTTGTGGTGGTGATATATTTGTGGTGGGCGGACAAGGCACCGGTCAGGATAACTCGGGCATATTGGATGATGTATTGATGCTGAAGAAAGGTGCTTCTGTTTGGATACCGTTGCGGGAGATGAACACCCCGAGGATGCGCCTTGCCGGTGGGGTTGTGGGCGAATTCCTTGTGGCTGCTGGGGGTATGAGTGCCGCCGATGCGGACCCCCTGGAATCGGCCGAGCGAATCCGTATTGACGCGGTTTCGCTGACTGAGCATCCCCCACCTCTGCCACAGATTTCGATTCGACTCTCGCCAAACCCCTTTTCACAGCGCTGTGCCATTCATGTCGAATTTGGCCAACGAAGCTCATGGGAACTGTCGGTACACTCGATTTCGGGGCAAGAAATCTGGGGTTGTCGAGGATTCGATCAACAGCTCTTGACGGAGTTTGCTCCACCAGAATCGATGCCGAGTGGGCTGTATGTTCTCCGGGTCAAGGCTGCTGGGACGAGGAATGCAGTGCCTTTGATCCTCATTAAGTAGTTCCCGTGGCAGCGCTGATGATGCTCCTCCTTGTCCTTGGGGTAGTGGACATGCCTTCGGAGCTTGCTGAGCCTTATGCAGCGGGCATGTATTCGCAGGTTATCCAGAGGGTGGATTCTCTGCTCGTCGCTCCCCATGGATACACGGTTGACTACATCGCCCGCCTTCATCTCTGGAAGGGGTTTGCCTTGATTGGGCTCGGCGAGAAAGCCATGGCGCGTGCCGAGTTCACCGTGGCTCGAGAATTAGACCCTACGATCTCGCTGGACCCGCGGGAAGTATCTCCGAAGATAATCGAGGAGTTCCGGGCCGTGGGGGTCACCGTGGATTCCTCTCATGTGACCTCCCCTTCTCCCGTCTATCTGCTTCTCGAGGACAAGAGGCCGCGTGCAGCAATGCAGAGCCTCATCCTTCCGGGTTGGGGGCAATGGCGCCTGGGGCGAAAAACGAAGGCCGTCGCGCTTGGTTCTCTTGCCCTTGCCACCGCAAGCGGGTGGATCATCTCCGGCGCCCAAATGGACAGGGCGCGTGATGACTATCTCAACGCCCCCATTGACAAGATCTCGATCCGATATGAGGACTATAATCGGCTCTACAAGATCCATCAGGCAGTGGGGTATGGCATGATCGCCGTGTGGACGGCAGGCGTGATCGACATCCTGATCGGGCCCGCGCATGAGGTTCGCGTCTATGCATCTCCTCACGAAGCAGGCCTCTCTGTGCCGCTGCCCGACTAGCTTGCCCGTTGTGGGTTATCGATTGTCCCTCTCCTCATCTCATTCGATGTTGGATGTTCAATTCCTCATTCCCATATCCCATTTCTCCCAATCGCCGCCTCATCAGCATCTCTGGAGGGACGCGCTCCGTCGCGTCCGTCGTATCGAGCATCTACGGCCATGACGGAGCATGGCCCTCCATCATCCCAACAAACTTCGTCTCGAACTTTGTCCCGAGCGTAGGCGAGGGGATGTTCATGTCTCCCAATCCTTTTCCCAATCTCCTCTCCCAATCTGTGTAATCCGTGGTTCCCCTTTGCATAAGGCTCAGTCTTGCATTTCCGAATATCTCGCTGCTCTTTTGCTGGGTCGTTGGCTGATATGACCCGCAAGAGATGTGGCACGAAAGGAGCTAGATCGTGCAACGCCAAATGACCTTCATCGTGGTTCTCCTTGGCCTTGTGTGGTGCGGTCTCGTTGGAGCGTATTCAGGGGGGGTAGGGGATGGGAATCGCGGATGGGGCGGGAGCTGCTATTTATGCCACAACGGCAGTCAGGGAGCTGGTTCTATTGCCTTTGATTCCTATCCCTCAAGCCTGGTTCCCGGAGAGAGCGGCGCGCTCATCGAGCTGGCCTATGACTGTGATCTGAGTCAGGTAGCGGGAATTTACCTGCTCAATGAATCAAATCAGCCTTTGGGCAACTCCGGGTGGACCATCGAGCAAGATCCCAACAGCAATGGCAGCCCATACAACTACAATGAGCGGCCCGAGGAGAGCACTGCTGTTCGCTGGATAGTCCGTGCGCCTGAGGCGGAAGGGGCCTATGGAGTGAAGGCCTGTCTGAGCTGGAGATCCCACCGACACCGAATCACCGACCCCATCACCATTATGGTCCTGAACACGAACCGTGCCCCCGTCATCACCGGTTTCTGGCCCGAGGAAATCGACACCGTTGGTCAAGGCACAGCTATCACATTCAGCGCCCAGGCCATGGACCCGGACGGCGATGCCCTTACATGGGAATGGACTTACGGTGTTGACATCATGGGTGATCTTATGTCCCAGGAGGTGACCTTTACCCGGGAAGGTGCTGACTCCGTGGGGGTCTTGGTAACAGATCCCGGGGAACTTTCCGACGACCATGTCTGGTATTTCTTTGTCGATCCCATAGTGGAGAGCCCCGCCGCCAATCGCCCGGTGTCCCTGGATCTCTCTGTGGGGCCCGTTCCCTCCCGGGGCATGCTCAGGCTTCGGCTTCTTGGTCGGGGCCCAAAAGAGATCAGCGTCATGGATCTGGCAGGGCGAACCGTGAGACGCATGGTAGCGCCGGGCGGCTTCACGCAGATGGAGGTGGATCTGGATATCCCGAACGGATGCTACCTGGTTCTTGCTACCAATAGTCATGGAGAAGACGTGAGACAGTGGATTGTTCTTGCGCGATGAATATCTGGTGACGGCTGATAGCGAAACGTAAATGGAGGGCACAACGATACAACGAGTCACATGGGTCGGGCTGCTTGCGAATCTTGCTCTCGCTGGCCTGAAGTTTGTTGGAGGCATCCTGGGCCACAGCCAGGCCGTAGTCGCCGATGCGGTTCACAGCCTGTCTGACATGACCACGGACATCGCCATTCTGGTGGGAGTCAAGTACTGGACAAGACCTGCCGATGCTTCCCACCCCCATGGGCACCGACGGATAGAAACCATGGTCACCCTGGGCATCGGATTAGTCTTGGTTGCTGTGGCGGTGGGCCTTGTGCGGAATGCGATTATCACCATGCGGGAAGGCCACGCGACAGCCCCGGGATGGATAGCCCTGGCGGCGGCCCTCATCTCGTTGGTCGCCAAGGAGATACTCTACCGCTGGACCTATGGCGTAGGCCGCCGAATCCGGTCCATGCCCCTGGTGGCCAATGCCTGGCATCATCGTTCGGATGCCTTGAGTTCGATTCCCGCAGCCCTTGCCGTGGCGGGAGGATTGATCGATCCCGGATGGGCCTTCCTTGATCATGTCGGTGCAGTAGCGGTTTCACTGTTCATCTTCCAAGCGGCCTTCAAGATCATTCGACCCTCCTTTGAGAAACTTATCGATTCAAGTGCTTCGGAGGAGGATCTGCGGAGGATCAGAGAACTCGCTTTGCAGGTGGAAGGCGTTCGAAGCGCCCACGAGATCCGAACGCGATACATGGGGTGTTCGGATCTTGCGGTGGATCTTCACATCGAGGTCCATCCCGAAATGACAGTACGCCAAGGTCATGACATCTCGGAACAGGTGAAACAGGAACTGATCCGGCACGGACCGTTCGTGACAGATGTGGTGGTACACCTGGAGCCGTACGAAGGGGTACACGACCACACATAGCCCAGCGCCCACCATCATGCATAAGATGCATACCTGGTGTGCATGACTTGCACGATCCGGCTCCGCATTCGGGTTAGATGGGCGGCCCCTCTGAGGCTTGCACATGATATCCATGTTCCGGACTTGGCATGATCCCTGCATTATTGAAGACGGTGAATTGAGCGGCCCGAAACTTTCTTTCTTTGGAGGTAGTTATGCGATACGGTCTTTTTCTTTTCCTGCTGCTTGTTTCCCCCTCATTTGCTCTCGATCAGATGCTGGCGGATATCACCGAGCCAGTGGAGAGCTCATTTGCTACCTATGTGCCGATTCCGGTGAATGTGGAGCCCTCGGTGGAGCCGTGGGAGATCGAGCCGGATCTCTCCAATGTGGTGAATGCGGATGATTTTGATCTGACGCAGACGGAACGGGATCTCATTGCGGCCAACAGCTTTGTGGTGATCCCCATTCCTGGCCATGCGGAGGTCTATGATCTCTACAACGTGAACAGGGATCGACGCATACCGTCATTCGTGAGTTCCGATGCGTTTCTACATGCCTACCACATCCTCTTTGATCATCTGCTCAAGCGCGCCGAGCTCACCAGGCTTTTCGGCGCCGCACAGTCCCTCAATGAAACCCTGGTGTCAGCGGCAGTTGCAACCGTGGTGGAGGCATCCGGCCAGGTTGAGCTCTCGGCGGCACACCGCCTCCTTGCGTTCCATTCAGTGGCGGCCTGCCTGCTCGATTCCACGCATCTCCCGCATCCGGATGTCGCCGACTTGGTCAATGACGAGCTTGCACTGATTCGAGCCCATGATCAAATGACCCTCTCTCCGATCTTTGGATTGGATGAAGATTATACACAGTACAAGGTACGGGGGCATTATAGCACCAGCGATACGTTGGCGTGCTATTTCGGGGCGCTGATGTGGTATGGCAGGATGACGTTCGCGCTGGACGAGGGGTGTGATCCAGAGCTTGTAAGGGACCACACCCTGTCGGCTCTTTTCCTGGTGAGAGATATGGCCCGCCATCCTGCCTGCCACACTCAGTGGACCACGATCTATTGGCCTACCGTGTTTTTTGTCGGACGCAGCGACGATCTGACGCCTCTGATGTATCAGGAGCTTGCCGAATCAGTCTACGGCAGCCCTATGGCGGAACTTTCCACCTCAGAGCTGGCAGACTCCACGCTGCTTGACCGGTTCATACAAGAGGCACGAGCACAGTTCGAGCTCCCCCAGATCGCCGACGATGAGTTCGTGCAGGGCCTCCGATTCATGGGGCAGCGGTTCATTCCAGATTCATATGTGTTCGAGCAGCTTGTTGTCCCTCACTGCGAGAGGACCATGCCCCGGGGGCTGGACATCATGGCTTCTCTGGGGAGCGACCGTGCCATGTGGCTCCTCGACAACGTGTACGGTGAGTTCTCGGATCCTCTCTATGTGGCCCAGCTTCAGGCCATGTGCGAATACATGGAGTCGATCTCCGATTCGACATGGGCGGGAAATCTGTACTACAACTGGCTCTACTCCCTCATGCCGCTCCTCTTTGACAAGACCGATGGTTGGCCGGTGTTCATGACCAACTCCGCGTGGTCAGACCGCGAGCTTTCCACCTCTCTCATGAGTTGGGGAGAGCTGCGCCATGATACCATCCTCTATGCCAAGCAGTCATACACCTCAGGCATGCCCCCGACCAGTGCGCTTCTCCAAGGCTACGTCGAGCCCAATCCGTATCTCTGGGCACGATTGGCGGCCCTGGCGGACTACACGAAAGCGGGCCTTTCGGGGCTTGGTCTCTTGGGTGCATCGGATGAGGCGCGGCTGGACATGCTTCGCTCCTTATGCATGGAGCTTCTCGATATTTCGATTGCCGAATTAGAGGGGATCCCTCTCTCTCCAGCCCAGGATTCATTGGTGGCGGCCATCGGGCTCGATCTTCAGGTGATCATCTCCGTTGACGAACCGTCGCTTGAACCTGGGGAGCCGGATTGGGAAGCCGATGACCAGACTGCCGTGATCGCGGACGTACATACCGATTTGATATACCGGAATTGTCTTGAAGAGGGCGTCGGGTATCCATGGGAACTTCTGGTGGCAGTACGCCGCAACGGGGTTATCTATCTCACTCGTGGCGTATTCCTCCCGTACTATGAGTTCACTCTCCCTATGTCACAGCGGATGACTGATGAGGAGTGGCGAGAACTCCTGACGGGAGCGACACCGTCGAGTCCGCCGGTATGGACCGCCAGCTTTCGTGACAGTACGGTCTCGCTTCTCAATCCCTCCCCGGCACACTTCTTCCACGAGACAAAATCCATCCCCTCCTTTTCGTTCATCCTCTCCCCCGAGGTCGTGGACACCGGCATGACGGTGACGGTGGATGTCTTCTGGGATCCGCATTGGTATGGCGGTGTGCCGCAGCCGTCTCTTACGGTGACGTCGCCGTCGGGAGAGAGAATAGACGTGTTCCTGGATCTTATGGGCGAGAATCTGTATCAGGGCTCGTTCAGCACAGGGGGCTGGACAGAGGGCGATGCCGTGCTCTGGTTCGACTGTGAGGATCCCGACGGCAACACGCTCCTGGATTGGGGAACCACGATCACCATGGGATCCGCTCAGTCACCGCCGGCCATCGTGCCGACGGAACTCAAGATCATTGGAATCAAGCCGCATCCCGTCCGTGATGTGTGCACGATTTCGTTCTCGCTGCCCTCCAAGGGGAGAGTCAGGCTCTCGCTCTTCGATATGGCCGGGCGGGAACGAGCGGTCCTGTATCAGGGCCAGCTTGCATCCGGATTATTCGCCATACACTGGCAGGCGCAGGAGAACGTATCCATCCCGACGGGGGCGTATATACTGCACCTGGCCTCGGGCACGCATCATGCCAGTCGTCCCTTGGTCTTATCGAGGTGATGCGCGTCGGTATTCCATGTCTACTCCGGCTGGAATGTCGGGTTACGCTACGCTAACCCGACCTACGTTACGACTACGTTACTCCTTCCCAAACTTCGTCTCGAACTTTGTCCCGAACTCTCTCGGGAATCTCACCCGGTGCGGGTCATGGATCCGAAAGGCAGGGGAGGATCGCAGGCAGGGGAGGATCGCAGGCAGGCCTCCGGCTCGTAGAGCCTACGCCTCGGAGAGGACGCCTGCGCCACTGATCTGCGCCACTGACCGCACTGCTTTCTGCAGGGGGAGAAGACAATGTAGGTCGGGTTAGCTGTGCGTAACCCGACATCTCCACTGCGATAGGTCTCTAAGGATGATCAGGAAATCCTACCGCTATTTGAACGGCCCGATTCAATAATTCGATCTTTGCCGGCGAAAGGCGCCCGATGTAGTTCGTCAATATGGTCTTGGGAATGCTTATCAACTCATCACAGTGAATGCTGCTCTCATGTTTCAGCCCCTCGTCCGCTCCTACGGGAACCTGAGTTGATAAGGCGTCATAGGCTGAATAGACAGGCGCACAGATCACGGTGGAAAACCGTGAGTCCATGACGACCTGGCGGCTCACAACGACAAACACCCTGAACCGTTTCGGGTCTCTGGCCGACGGTTTCGCTACTCGATAGAGCTCACCTCGTCTCACAAAGGCGCCTGATAGGTGAGCACATCCTCGGCTTCCTGATTGAGGCGATCAGCGCATCTGTTGATGATTTCGAGGTCTTTGGCGTTTTGCTCGTCCCGAATGAGTTGCGCAATGAATATCGCCAAGGCAGTCTCGATGAGATCTGAGCGGCTTCGGAACCCAGCGGCCTGCTCGTCGATGACCTTGAGTAGGTCTTCCGAAATAGTGATAGATGTCTTGACTTTCATACTACCAAGTATACTCCAGCCGCGAACCATGTCAAGATCACGAATATTATGATAAGATAGGGGGTCCAGCTTGCGGTATTGGATTCTGTGATGGCGAGCGTATCCTGATCCTTCACGGAGACGAGCCTGTAGCCAATGTAGGTCGGGTTAGCCCAGCGTAACCCGACATCGCCACATTATTCGTTTCCCACGTCTTCCGACAACGCTATCGCTCCCATGCCCCAATTTTCCGAGTACACGCCCGCATCCACGTATCGCCGCATGCTCGAATAGGGCCAATCGATCGGTCGACACACATACTCATATTTGACCGGATTGTAGCCGGAATGTCGGGTTACGCTGGGCTAACCCGACCTACGTTACTCTGACGTTCTTGAAATGAGCTGCCATTGTGCCCCGAAGGGGCGTGACATACCAGCCCAGGGCAAGCCCGATAGGGCGTAACCCTGGGGCACGGAAATAAAATGCCCTCAGCCCTGACAGGGCGAGACATAGAAAGGACAAGAGGATGGCCCATGAGAAGTTGCGCTATTTCAGCTTCACCACCCGCCGTGAGGCCTGTGTATCTTCTGCCCGGACCATCAGGACATAGACCCCAGGAGCAACTTCTCGGTCAATCTGATCGCGACCGTTCCATGCGAAGCAATGCATTCCTTTTTCGAGAGGCGTATGGAAGAGGTGGCGCATCAATCTTCCTTGTAGGGAGTAGACATGAGCGTCAACCATGCCGCTCTTCGGGATACTCATCCGGGCCTGCATCATGCCTTGGAACGGACAGGGCGATACCGATTCGATACGCAACGCACCTGGAATCATTTCCCCTGGCCTTTCTCCCGCGTGTTGATTTGTCCACTTCCAGAGACCATCTGACCTCGCAGCCAGAATCTCGCCAGGCCGCTCCTCGAGCAAGAATATATCCCTCGTTCCTGTGGACGGGGGCAGCCCCTCATTCATCGCACTCCACGTATACCCCCCATCAGTGGAACGATAGAGTCCGGGCACAAGGACTGGATCCAACATGTAGAGGATCTGCGGATCGAATCGATCAAACAGCAAACGCCGCACCGATCTAACAGAGAAGTCCAGGTCAAGAAGTCGTTCCTCCCACGTCGAGCCACTATCGAATGACTCCGCAAACCAAACCTCTTCCGATCCGTCCCCAGGAAATGTGAGTCGAAGCGCGACCCAGTGGGAGCCGTCAAGGGGATCCTGATCAAATCCTGGAATATCCCTTCCCGGCAACACGATCTCCCACGTGGAACCCTTGTCGCAGCTCCGGCCTAGACCCGCAGAATCAGGAATCTCGAAGTCCACCGCGGCGAAGACCAGAAGCGGATCCTCCCTGTGATAGACCACATTGTCGCTCATCATAGCTACGACTCCGGAACAGATATCGATCCATGAGGCTCCATCATCGGTGCTTCTGGAGAGCCAGTATCCGAGATCGCATGGCAAGTCATCAGTGGCAAAAATGGTGCCCTCATCCCAGGGGCTCGCCATATAGCGGCTGAACTTGGTGAAGCTTCGTTCCCAGTGTTCACCGGCGTCCTGACTTCTCCATGGCCATCCGTCAGGATGCTCGAACAATGTCCTGGTGCCGCAGTAGACCGTATTAGGATCCAACGGATCCAAGGTCAAGCTGTAGCAATCTTCATCCTCGCTCTGGGGGAGATTGCGCCATGTGAGACCAGCATCAGTACTCTTGTAGACTCCCGGCCCAGAGTCGGGAACCGACATCACCCAGGGGATGGAGACGTAGATCACATCCTCCGAGTCAGGAGGGCAGACAGTTGATTGAAGATATTGCCCTTCGCACGCGATCCTCCGCCACTGCCATTCATCAGCCTGAAGACTGGCCACGAGAAAGGTAGCTGCAATTGCCAGTACGATCCTCGTTCTCATGGCACCAACCTCCATGTATGGACCTCGTTTTCTGTTGTCAGGCGCAGCATCAAAGTGGAAACAGCAAAGGATTTCTATCTCTGGCTGAATGGCATTACAACCCCACCTTGAAATCAAAAGTAAGCGGCACGATCAATGCTGTCAAGTATTTGCATGGGTCGTTCTTCCCCCGAGCCTGCATCTCCTACCCACTCTCATGGCGAGGCAGCGAAGGTGCCCGTGATGGTGCATTGGTTCGCGGCTCACGCCGCCCCTACATTGAGTGATGATGTGGGAATGTGGCAGGGCCGTAACCCGGCCTGAAACCCGTGAAAGGCTGCCATCCCACGCTGATCGGGGGATGATTCTATCTTGTGCTCCCTCATCGGGCGTCTATCATTGTTATGGAAAGATGAGAACAGAGTATGTCGGAGTTGGAGGCTTTGGTGTTTGGTTGAAGCTGTTCTCTATGAGAAGTCCGCCTTCCGCCTTAGGAAGATGGAGGAACGGGGATGAACCGAGAAGACCTTCTGATTCTGCAGGAATTCTCACGCAGGATTAGATCAGTATTCCCCGAGGCTCGAATATGGGCTTTTGGTTCGAGATGCGGAGATGAAACGCGGGAGCACTCAGACTTCGATATCTGCGTTGTCCTGAGCAAGTTGGATTCCCAGAATTGGGACATTGTCAGCGATATTGCATGGGAAATCGGATTTGCACATGACGTCGTCATCAGTACAACAAAATACGACGGTCACGAATTTGAAGATGGGCCGATTTCGGCCAGCCCCTTGGTTCAAACCATCCTACGGGAAGGTGTGCCGGCATGAAGCACGAGCACAAAATCGCGATTATCAAGACAATGTAGGTCGGGTTAGCCCAGCGTAACCCGACATCTCCACTTGGAGCAGAGAATGCGCCATTCCCTGCGTCAGCAAAAGCGCGAAGCTCCGTATGATTGACGCGATAATCCATTGCAGTGCAGACGCTATCATGGTAGTATTCGGAGATAGATCGTGAACAACTCACGCGACACAGGTCATCAAGGATCAGCAGACCGGCTGGGTTTGCGAGGCCCTTGTATGGCGTGATGAGGATTCCTGCAATCAACATGCGGAAGGGAGCGATAGTGATTTTCCATATAACCCTTGAGCACGCCGAGGACGGTTGGGTGGTTGCGGAGTGTCCCGCACTTCCCGGTTGTGTGTCACAAGGCAAGAACGAGGAAGAAGCGCTGGAGAATATCAAGGAAGCGATCACGGCATGGCTTTGGGCGGAGGACCAGAAAGCTATGTCCCGTATCCCTCAGAAGCCTGGGCAGCAACCCATTGTTGTCGCGATCTAACTGAATGACTAGACTGGCCAATATCTCAGGGAAGGAAGCAGTGAAAGCGTTCAAGAAGGCAGGATGGCAACCTATTGGCCAGGTGGGGAGCCACCTCGTGATGGTCAAGCCAGGAGTTAGGGCGAATCTCTCGATCCCGCAACATAGAGAGCTTTCGGTGGGCACCCTACGAGCTCTGATCCGACATTCAGGCTTGACAGTTGGCGAATTCCTCGAGCTTCTCTAATACCTACCTTTTTCCGCTCTTTCACTTCCTGAATCCGCTACAGTTTCCTCTCCGCTTGCCGCCCTCTGTTTTCTCCCAACTCTATATCTATGGAGACCCTGTAGGTCGGGTTAGCGCAGCGTAACCCGACATCTCCGCATTATTCATTTCCCACATCCTCCGGCAACGCTATCGCCCCCGTGCCCCAATCCTCCGAGTACATGCCCGCATCTACGTATCGCCGCATGCTCGAGTAGGGCCAATCGACCGGTCGACACACATACCCATGTTTGACCGGATTGTAGTGGATGTAATCTACATGGTGGTGGAGATCCATTTCATCCCTCAACACATGTTCCCAGTAGCGGTGCTGCCAGATCGACTGCTGGCCTTTTCGCTGATGTGCCTGATCGGACGCTTCTCGGAGCCAGGAGGCACAATGCTTCGTGAACCATGTTTTGACCAAGCGCCAGCGCGTGGCGAAGTCCGCATCCTCAGGAGGCAATGACCATACGCAGTGCAGATGGTCCGGCAGCACAACCAGCGCGTCGATCTTGAATGGCCGTTTCGCCATCACCGATCGGAAAGCGTTCCGCAAGACATCGACGGTTTCGGATGTCACGAACAGCCTGCGTCGACGCTCGGTCACAACCGTGAAGAAGAAGCTGCCGCCAGGAACGAATGCGCGTCGGTATTCCATGTCTACTCCGGCCGGAATGTCGGGTTACGCTGCGCTAACCCGACCTACGCTATTCCTTCCCAAACTTCGTCTCGAACTTTTTCCCGAACTCTCTCGGGAATTTCACCCGAGGGCGGGTCATGGATCGGCAGGCAGGGGAGGATCGCAGGCAGAGACGCCTGCGCCACTGATCTGTCTCACCGGGTGCTTTGTTTTCTGCTGGGGAGAAGCGAATGTAGGTCGGGTTAGCCCAGCGTAACCCGACATCACTACTCGTGAGACAACCGAGTTAAGGTGCCGTCAAAACGAGTCCGCTGAGTGCGGGCAGATGGAGCGTTGCATTTGCATCGTCCATCTCCGCAGAGCCTGGTCCAAACCGTTGCTGCATCTGATCAATGCTCGGCAATCCGCGGAAGTCCACAGTTCCGGACCAGGGTTCGTTCCCGAGATTGAAGCAGACCACGGCGCTCTCGTCGAAGAAGTTTCGGGCATACACCATGACCTGGTCCTCCATATGGAGCAGAATCAGGTCGCCGAAGGCGAAGGCCGGGGTATGCTTGCGGAGCTGACCCAATCGGCGCATGACGAAAAGATGTGTTTGCTCGGCATCGCTTAGATCGTCGAGAAATCGCATGAATCGTCGATTATCAGGATCGGCTGCGCCCGGCATACCGATCTCGTCGCCGTAGTAGAGCACGGGGATGCCCGGAATAGAGAGGTTGAACAGGAAGAAGAGTTGGAGCCGTTTGTAGACATCGAGATCGTGGATCTCCGCATTGCTGAGCCAGCCCCATGCCCGTTCATTACTCCCTGGAGGGATATCCCTTTGCGCCAGGGTCACGAATCTTGTCTGGTCGTGGCTGCCGGTGATGTTGGCCATCTGGTGAAGCGGGCCGTATGCGTGCAGTGATTGGCGTATCTCGCGCGCCACTTGCTCGAATGATGAACCAGGGGTCCCGCAGAAGAGGGGTCGGGAGGCATAGTAGAGGTTGAAGTCGAACTGGCCATCCATCTCCGCCGGCCGCACGTAGCTTCCCACGAGATGCCGGGAGCCGAATGTCTCTCCCAACTGCAGGATTTCCCTTTCATGTTCCGCGGCCCGTAGCCCGGTGGTGAGAGCTCGCCAGAAGGAGTGGGGCATATGCTTGGTGGCGTCATGCCTGAAGCCATCCAACGCGAAGGTCTTGAGCCACCAAACCGCGGAGGCCACGGTGGAATCCACGGCGCCTGAGCCCTCGGACAGATCCAGCGTGGGCAGGAATGGATCGAACCAGGTTGACAAGCGATACTCATCCCAGTGGCGAAGGTTCATGGTCCCATCCTCTAAAACCAATGGCTGAAACCAATCGGCATGATTCCTGAACCAGGGGTGGTCTTCGTGCACATGATGAGGCACGAGATCGAGGATGATCCGCAACCCCCTTTGGTGGATGAGCGACACAAGATCCTTCATGGCATCCACCGTGCCGAACCTGGGCTCGATATCCCGGTCCCGGGCAGGCCAGTAGCCGTGATATCCCGAGTAGGCCATGGCGGATGGGAACTCCTCCGGCTTCAGAGGGGGTTCCTTGGCGGCGAAGGAGGAGTCCGCCAAGGCAAGGAGCAGTGAGTCGAGCTTTGCTTGAGACATGACGCGCATCTCATCCGTGTAGTCGAGGGGGGAGATAGCCGCACTGGACGGGCCAGGATAGAGCGGCCCCATCCAGATAGTGGAGATCCCCAAGGAATCGAAGTAGCCCTCCTCCAGGCTCAATGCGACACCGCGCAGGTCACCTCCCTGGTAGTTGACCCGATGGTGTACACCAGGATCCGAGAGGGACTGGTCATTTCCTCGATCGCCGTTGCGGAATCTGTCGGGGAAGAGGCTGTAGATGAACGAGTCATAGATGCCGGGATCAACGCCGGCCAGGCCGCGAGGTTTCCCATCCTTGAGCAGCGTCCAACAGGGCGGCAGGGGTCTGCCTTCATGATCTCTGCCCAAGATGCGGAGGAGTGATCCGCCTTCTATCTGTACCGTGAGCGAGGGGGAGTTCCAAGAAAACGGAGCTATCTCTCCGTCAAGAAGCACGACGATTCGCTCAGGAGGCGGCATGCCCGGGGAATAGCACTCGAATACGGCTGTGCCATGGTCGAAAGACCGCTTGATAAAGCACGCCTCTGATCTTCCTGACTCGAGATTGAGGATTGAGTTATAGCCCCCCAATCCGTTGTCCACCCGCTTTGGATTTTTTGGGTCCGTGATCCATTGGCCATCCACCACGAGCTTGTATTGGTACGACCCGGGAGCAAGGAAAATGGCGCCCTGGAATGTCCCATCCGTGTCTGACTCCAGGGGATTCGCCGTTGCGCTCCATGCATTGAAGCTTCCCGCAACCGATACTGACTGAGTCTTTTCCATGGGAGAGACGTACGCGAACTCCACTCGATGAAGTGGTGCCTTTGCATAGGGAATCAAAAGGTTTCGGCCATCGTCCGATTGGAGATGCACCAGGTCGAAGCTGCCGCCCTCTCCCTGTATGGCCGTCAAGGCAAGAAGATTATCGAGAAGCTCGGCCCGAACGCCGGCGGGGATCGTGTGCAGGGTCCAAGGGCCCGGCTGATTCCATGCCGTGAGATCCACGGTGATGGTTTCTTCCCCTACCAACGACACAGTGGGGGGGTAGAGAGGTGCAGCCGCGGTTCCCACGGCGAACAGGGAGATTAGGAGCATAGCCCATTTTTTCATGTCATCCTCGCTTTTGCTATGATCGATGAATACCGAAAGCGTTGTTTGGGATGTTACATTGGGCTGGTTCTCGCTGCAAGAGCCAAGAGGAGGCGTCTGTGGATATGCTCCGATCACTCTTCACGCCTGGAAAGGCCGGGCTTCTCTACAGTGTCGATCATGCCGCCTTCCTGGCTGGTCTCCCTGCAAGGGACGTGATGCACTCTGCTGATCTCATGGCCCAAACCATAGTCTCTTCTCAGCAGGTCTATGGGCAGGATCTTGTCCTTGTTCATAGCGATTCATTGGTCATGGTAGAGGCATTGGGAGGGGTCGTCGAGTATCGGGACCACGGGCCGCCCGTGCTGGTTCGCCGCCCGGAGATGCCGGATCTGAATCCCTTGGATCCATCATGTCACGGGAGGATACCGCTGATTCTTGACGCCGCCCTGGAAGTAGATCGTCGATTGAGGGAATCGGGCTGTGTGGTGACCGTATCGGTGACTGGGCCATTCTCCCTGTCGGCGGCATTGCTCGGGGAGGCGGAGTTCCTGACGCGGCTGGGCAGAGACCGCGAGGTAGAACAAAAGCTGCTTGGGCTTGCGGCCGAAAGCAGTTTGTGCTTTATACGTGCGGTTGAGGAAGCAGGCCTTTCGGTAATGGTGGCTGAGCCTTTGGTATCATTGATCAGTCCCGTGCTGTTCGAGGAGCTTGTTGCCCCAGGCTTGTCCAAACTCGTCACGGGGAGGAATGTCTTGATTCATATCTGCGGCCGGGCGGATCACCTGCTTCCCGTGTTGGCACAAACCGGCGGGATCTATTTCAGTCTGGATCGCGTAGATGTCGAGACGGCCGTATCTGTTCTTGGCCCATCGCGTCATCTTATGGGCGGGATCTCACCGTCGCTGCTTCGGGCAGGGCCGATAGATAGGATACGTGATATGACGCGCGATTTGCGACGGAAATTCTCAAGCGCACAGCTTATGATATGCAGTGGCTGTGATCTCGCGTGGGACTGCCCACCGAGTCACGGACGGGTCATGGTGGAGATTGCTTCGAGATGTCTTGGCAAGAACGAGTAGGGCTGGAATGGGGGAATGGGGTGTTGGGGGAATGGGGTGATGGGGAGATGGAGAGGTCTGCGGTGACGATGAGGGGCCTTCTTCTGGTGGCTTTTCTTCTGTCAACGAGCTTTGCACAGCCCGAGATTATTGACGGCAAACCGCCTGTTTCGACCTACCGGATTCCGGCTGCCATGACCCTCTGTGGGGAGAAGATCCCCCTGGAATTGGCCTCCGTGCGGGAGCGATTCGATAGAGAGTTCTATTATACCCTCGATCGAGAAGGCCAGCTTGTGCTCTATTTGAAACGCGCTGCCCGGTGCAATCCCGTGATCGAACCAATCCTTAAGGCTTCGGGGCTTCCTGATGACCTGAAATATCTTGCCGTGGCGGAAAGTGGCCTCCTCTTCCGAGCTCAGAGTCCGGCCAGCGCTGTTGGTTACTGGCAGTTCATTCGTGGAACAGCGAAACGTTACGGGCTACGCATAGATCAGTACGTGGATGAACGAAGGGATCTTGAACGCTCCACACGGGCGGCCGTTGCGTATCTCAAGGAGCTCCGGGAACGGTTTGGATCATGGGCACTAGCACTTGCCGCCTACAATTGGGGTGAAGAGCGGATCGATAAGGCAGTACGACAGCAAGGAAGCTCCAATTACTATGATCTTTATATGCCGGATGAGACCGATCGGTTCGTATTGAGAATCGCGGTGCTCAAGCTCCTCCTTGATAACCCCCAAGGCTTTGATATCTACCTGCCCCAATCAGAGCTCTACAAGCCACCCCGGAAGGAGCAGGCAACCGTATCCTCCAAGTATTGGTTTTCCATCGATGTGCTCTCGTCCTGCGCGAACGTCGCTCCTCGGGCGTTCCGATTCCTGAATCCCTGGATGATTTCCAATACACTGCCGGCGGGAACATATGACTTCTCCGTACCGATAGGGGTAGGGAGTGGGTACGCGGCATGTGTGACCAAGAAGACCGCGGGCAGGCAAGAGACCATTCATGTGGTGCGACGAGGAGAAAGCCTGACATTGATTGCCGAGCGATATGGTGTCACCATTGGGGAAATCGAGAGATGGAATAATATCTCACGATGGAAGCCCATCCATCCAGGCCAACGTCTGGTGATTCTTGCCGATGGATAGAGGGGGTTCAGGGTTCGGGGGGTTAGGGAGAATCCGAGTCGGTGATTCGTGGGATCCCAAAGGTAACCCTGAATCCCGCTTCCAGCGGGAAACGCTGAACCTGGTAACGCCTACGCAGAGCGAAAGCCGAGCTTCAAACAACGCTGAACGCTGAACGCTGAACCCTGAACCCTGAAAAGGGGCTTGACAGATGAAGGATGAGGGATGAATTGACATGCCTCATTTCGGGAACATCCCGGCTTTGTTGGGTTTGGAAGGGTATCTTCACCCAGTAACCCGCTGAAACCAACACAGGAATCGGCGGCTTTTCTAGTATACAGGAGATGCCATGGATCGCGAATGTCTGGATAGTGTAAGGGAGCTGTTGACTACCAGGAAAGGGCAGCTTGTAAAGCTGATCCAGGAGCAAAGGGAAGAGATGGGGACGATACAATCGTCACGGTCTCCTGACTGGATCGATCTTACCGCTGCCACCGAGAATATCCACCTCCTCATGACTCTTGGGGACAGTGAGAGACGGGAGCTGGACGACATCGAAATCGCGTTAGCCAAGATCACCGACGGGTCTTACGGTGGATGCGAGGGTTGTGGCCAAGCCATCAGCCCGGATCGACTCGAAGCGAAGCCCACCGCCCGTCTCTGCAAGGAATGCAAGCAGCAGGAGGAGGCTACTCTCAAACCCTCCGGACCAGACTACAGCGTTGGCTGGAGGGCAATCGAACAAGACCCATCCCTTTTGGCGGGGGCGGAAGACGGCAGCCAAAACCGCTAAGTACATCCATTGAAGGCCCTGGAAGCGGATGCGCCGTTCCTGTCCTTCCAAGTTATGACGAGGCGACGCTTCCTTGGCCTTGCCGCCACCCTGACCGCCGCTGCAGTTGGACACGGGGTATTCATTGGGCCACGACGCATTGAGGCCACGCACACCGAGATCACACTTACAGGATTGCCGGAGGAGTTCGACGGTCTCCGTATCGTCCATCTGAGTGACTTCCACCGTGGGCGGTGGGTGAGCGAGAGCCAGATCGAGAAGTCGGGTGAAATGGCGAGAGCTCTCTCTCCCGACCTTGTGGTCCTCACCGGGGACATGGTGACTGGCTCCGCCTCGTATGTCCGGTCCTGTCTTGAAGCGCTCGGGCCTATTCCATCAGCACATGGGACATTTGCCGTGCTGGGCAACCACGATTGGTGGGCTGGCGCCGTTGTCATACGAAGAGCCCTCCGAAAGGCCGGAATCGTTGTCCTTTCCAATAGCGCCATTCGTCTGGGAGCAAAGAATAGACATATCTGGCTCCTGGGGGTGGAAGATATGTGGAGTCCGGTCTATTCTCTGGCAGGAGCTCTCTCTGCGGTGGATGATTTGGCCCCGCGCATTCTGCTCTGCCACAATCCGGATGTGTTGCCGGCAGCAGCGAGATGGAACATAGATCTCGTACTATCCGGGCACACACATGGGGGCCAGGTTTGTATCCCGGGCTTCGGCCCGTTGCTTCTGCCCATACAGCAAGGGAAATGGCTCGCCTCCGGGTTGCAGCGTCGTGGAAGGACCCAGATCTACGTAAACAGAGGTGTCGGGCTCGTAGCCCCGCCTGTCCGCTTTCTCTGTCCCCCAGAGGTTGCGCTCATCACCATGAGAAGAGCGCCAAGATTACAGGTTATCTAGCCCTCTGTGTAAGGGTTCAGGGTTCAGGGGTTTAAGGTTCTGGGCTAAAGAAAAGGCAACGCAGAACGGAGAACGGAGAACGCAGAACCCTGATTCGTCCGAAATGGAGGCAAGGCCAAGATGAAAGTACTCCATATAGCCAGTGAAGCGGTACCGTTGGTGAAGACGGGGGGGCTCGCCGATGTCGCGGGGATTCTTCCTGGGATCCTCGCCGGCCTTGGATGTGACGTGCGGCTTGTGCTTCCCCGATATCGTGCCATTAGGAGTGAGGGGTTCCAGAAGCTTCCTATCTCATTGGGAGTTCCGCTCGGTCCCAAGGAAGAATGGGGTGCAGTTTGGCAAGGTTCGTTGCCCGACGGGACGCCCGTATTCCTCCTGGAGCATGATGCATTCTATGGAAGACCGGAGCTCTATGGGCCTCCAGGCGAGGCATATGAGGATAATCTTCCCCGATTTGCCTTTCTTTCCCGGGGGGCGCTCCAGCTCTGCCACGCGATGGCGTGGTTCCCTGACATCATTCACCTCCACGACTGGCAGACATCGCTGGTTCCTGCCTATCTTCACACAGTTGAGCGCCACTCTCCGCTGGGCCGTGCGCCCAGTGTTCTGACGATCCACAATATGGACTATCAGGGCAATTTTCCTGCCGAACAGATGCCGCTGACAGGGTTAGGCTGGGAGCACTTCAACCACATGGAATTGGAGTTCCATGACCGTGTGAGCTTGCTGAAGGGAGGGATCGCCCATGCCACCGAGATTACTACGGTGAGCCCGACGTACGCGATGGAGATCCAAGGAAGCCCTCTGGGGCGGGGACTTGAGACTTCCCTGGCACAGCGGAATCGACCGGTTCATGGCATACTCAATGGTATGGACTATACGGTGTGGGATCCCTCCCACGACTCGTTCCTGTCCCGGCACTATGACCGAAAGCGTCTTGCAGGCAAGAAGCGCTGCAAGGCTGATCTGCAACGCATCATGGGTCTTGAGGAGCGATCCGATCTCCCACTCTTCGGTCTCGTGACCCGATTGGCCTGGCAGAAGGGTATCGACGTATTAGCCAAGGCGCTCAGTCGGCTTTTGGAGCTGGATGTACAGTTCTGCATCTTGGGTGCGGGTGATCCATGGGCCGAGCGTTTCTTTGAGGATATTTCCAAACGTTGGCCTGGAAAAGCTGCTTCGTTCATCGGCTATAGTGAGGAGCTTGCGCACAAGATCTATGCAGGGGCGGATTTCTTTCTCATGCCCTCTCGGTACGAACCGTGCGGGCTCGGCCAGCTCTATGCGATTCGTTACGGCGCTCTTCCTGTGGTCAGGGACACTGGTGGCCTTGCGGATACAGTAGAGAATTACGATGAGTCCACCGGCAACGGCACGGGGTTCAAGTTCGCCGATCTGAATCCCCGGGCGCTCTTCGATGCCATGGGGCGGGCCACATCGACGTACTACCACAAACCCACGCACATAGCCCGAATGCGGGCGCAGGGTATGGCTCTACGCTTCGAATGGGAACGCGCTGCTCGCCAATATTTGGATGTGTACCGAATGGCCCTCCAGCGACGCGA
Organism: Candidatus Fermentibacterota bacterium; assembly: GCA_030620115.1. Classification (GTDB taxonomy): domain Bacteria; phylum JAFGKV01; class JAFGKV01; order JAFGKV01; family JAFGKV01; genus JAUXFG01. The sequence goes on along the minus strand of JAUXFG010000005.1, from coordinate 4,600 downwards.
ATCGGCAAGAATGAGAGATGCTGAAGTGAAAGGAAATCTCTAGTAAATCCATGGATTTACTAGAGATTTAGGGAAACCTGGAATGCTGGATTAGAGAGGAATGTGGAATCTGTCAATCTTGAATCTATAATGTGAAATCTGGGTTGGGGATGGGATAAGGAAGCGTTCAGCGTTCAGCGTTCAGAAGATGGAGGAAGGATGTAGGAGAGATTCTTCGCTCCTGTGGGTCGCTCAGAATGACAGGGGTGATTGGCATTGGGCGTCTGAGCACACGTGTCATTCTGAGGAAGCGGAGCGACCGAAGAATCTGGGTGGGGAGGGGAGAAGAGAGCGTTCAGCGTCCAACGTTCAGATGACGGAGGGAGGATGAAGGAGAGATTCTTCGCTCCTGTGGGTCGCTCAGAATGACAGGGGTGGTTGGCATTGGGCGTCTGAGCACACGTGTCATTCTGAGGGAAAGGAGCGACCGAAGAATCTGGGTGGGGAGGATGGGCTCGTAGCTCCGACAGAAGGATTGAACGCCGAACATCCAACATTCAACATTCAACATCGAAGTTGGGATGATGGAGGGCCATGCTCCGTCATGGCCGTTGATGCTCGATACGCCGAACTGAACCCTGAAACCCGACCCCCAGACTCCTCCTCAATTCGACGGCAATGCCGGAGGTTCGGGGGAGGGGAGGCCGACCCATTGGTGGGCCTGGGCGGTGAGGTCGGTGCTGAAAGGCAAAAGATGGGACTCCCAGCGGCGGAAGAGAGCGGCTCTCTCGAGCTCCTCGGGCCATGTGGGGAAGACCCTGAAGAATCGGCGGCTCCCTACCACGAGGAGAAGCCGGCGTGCACGCGTCATGGCGACGTTCATTCGATTCGGGCTCAGGATGAATTCTAATTCACCGAGGATGAACTCCTCGTCCGATGCGCAGAGCGAAAGCACGATGACGTCGCGCTCCTGCCCCTGCATTCGCTCCACCGTGTCTACGATCAAGGCGGTTCCCTGCTTGGCCCCCAGGTGACGCCACACGCGGTCGGTGATTTCGCGAACCTGAGCCCGATGAGGGGCTACCACGGCGATCTTCTCTGGATCAAAGGAGAAGTCCTGCACCAGAGACGAGACGATCCTGGCGACTGTCTCAGCCTCCGGCGGGCTGAAGGCGCCGTACCCTGCGTGATTCACCCAGGCGGTGCGGAGTGGGCCTTGGAGTTGCCAGAGGGGCCGAAGTCCTGGATATTTGAGTTGTTTAGGTTCTGAAGGCATCTCCGGGTCGGCACCCTGAGAACTCGCGAGGCTGCCGTGGTAGAAGGTTTCTGACGGGAATAAACAAAGCGTTGGCGGGAGTCGGTAGCTGGTGGTCAACAAGAAGCAGCGTTCGGGATAGTGCTCTGCAAGATGCTCGAAGATCGATCTAGATGCGAGAGGATCGGCCTTGGGGCTCACGCGAACGGGGGGCAGCTGGCGGTGATCGCCTGCCAGGATGAGTTTGCCTGTTCCCCTGAGCAGAGGCAACACGGAATGCGCCACAGGGAGCTGACTCGCTTCGTCGATGATTACTACATCAAAGGTGATGCGTGGATTGATTCTGGCCAAGGCATAGACTGTTGCCCCGATGACCGATCCAGGCGGTATGCCGGAAAAGCGGAATGGCTTGATGGTTTGAATCGAGGAATCCAGGTCTTCAGAGCGCCGTCCAAGCTTGATAATGGGCATATCGGGCGCTTCCTGCCTTACCGCGGAAAGCACATTGTCGATGGCGCGGTGCGTGAAGGCGCTGACAAGCACACGTATGCCGCCTCTGTTGAGCGACCTTATGATGCTCGCCAAGACTCGGGTTTTTCCTGTTCCAGGAGGTCCGTGGATCAGGGTGAACTCCCCACCCAAGGCTTCGTTGGCTGCGCGGGCTTGTGACTGATCCAGATCAGGAAAAGACACAGGGCTAGTCATAGACACATTCGCCCATCCATGGCCCTGCAGGAGCCCGGATACCTTTTCATTCCCGGCAAGTTGTGTGTCGATGACATGGGCCAGCCGTTGGGCATTCATATCACTGGAGAGGTAGTCCAGGGTCCATTCACCATCCAGAGACGGCAGGCCTTCCCATTGTCGCCCAACTGGTTCCAACTCCAGGGTTCGCGAGAGCGGATCCACTGCCGCCACGATCACCTGCGCACCGCGGGCAACCTCGGGGCCCACGGGCCGTCCCTTGGAAAGCACCATCCAATCGCTTTGCCTCAGCTTGCATCCCTGGGGAGGGAAGTGGAAAGCTAGCCTGTTCCCTCGGCGTTTACCTATGGGCTTCATGTCGGAGAGACAGACTCCTTTGGATACCCGTTCCTCTACCGTGAGCTCGTGCAGGAGAAGCGTCTCGCGTCGGGATTTTCGATGTTCGGTGAGCAGGAAACGCGCGAGCCGAATTTCGAGGGGATCAGTGCTGTTCATTGTTCAGGCTTCCAGGTTCAAATTCCGGGATGTTTCATTTTCTCGTTTCACGGTCTCGGTCTCGCGCCATGGCTCATGATAGGAATACAATATCCCGTTGAGAGATCCCGGAACCGTGGCCCCACGCTCTGTCACTGCGAGGAGCCCTTCGACAAGCTCCCTCCGGGGCGTAGGCCCTACCGGCCGGAGGCAGGATAGAGTCCGCGACGAAGCAATCCCATGCTCTCAATTGAGATCGCCGCGCTGTCGCTCGCGATGACCAGCTCCACCACCTGTCATTGCGAGGAGGGTATCGACGAAGCAATCTCATCCGCCCATTGAGATCGCCGCGCTGTCGCTCGCGATGACCCCGGGCCTCAGGAGGATTCCGAGAGTGTAAAGCACTTCCCGGCCTGTCCTGAGCTCAGTCGAAGGGCCCATCCTGAAGCATCCCCAAATTCCAGTCTCAAGTTTCATCCACAGGACGCCCCAAGCCAGTCCCAGAGTCCCAAGAGAAGCCGGCAGTATTCTTCGCCCTGTTCCAGAAGTATCGCCTTGAAGCGCTCGCTTTCGGTATCGGTAGTTTCGCTCCAGGTCTTGTGATATACGAAACCGGGAGTCTCGTCCTTGGGGGCCTCGAGATGACATGCATGCAACACCTCCGGCAGGCCATATCTCTCAATAGGCAGATGCCAGCTTCGTTTCATCAAGGTTCGTATGTCCACCGAATGTGCGAGTATCTCTTCCACAAGATCTTCTCCCCAAGCGGCAAGCTCGGCGAGTTGGGCGAATCGTTCCCCCGTACCTGCGCCATAGTACAGGACCAGCCAGTCGTTGGAGGATCTGACAGCTTTTTCCACTTGTTTGCCGAGGAGGGCCACGTAGTTGCGCGCGTGCTTTTGGGCATCGGCGTGATCTGTAGGCATGATGATTCCTCGATACGCGGTCAACTCCTGGCGGCGGTCCCGTTTGAGAAGGCCTAGACGGCATGGAAAAGAAGCCGTAGGATCCGGCTCGATGTCGAGGAACATCTCGATGGGCGCGTATGGAAGATTTGACTTGTCCTGCGCCGGAATGGACCTGCCCGTGCGTAACGCCTGTGCTTGGTGGTGAAGGCGGCGCAGGAAGCCCAAATCGAGTGCCGCTGCCTGGATATTGCGGGACATGGCTTCATCAAGATCTCCCAAACAAGAGCCCCCGAGTGAGTTGATCCTCGTTGCCACGCCCTTGTTGAGACCGGCCACGAGACTAAAATGCTTGGCTTCATGCGCTTTTTCCGTGCACAAGACATCGAAGGGACAGGAGGAGCATTTCCACGAACGGAAGAAGACGTCCTGGCCCTGATGGAGCCAAGTAGGGATAGACACTGCGAGGAATTCGTCCATTACCGGGTCGATGTCGGCTACTGGAACGGAGTGTTCCTCGAAGTATCGATCAATCAGCACGGGCGCTGGACATTCCGAGCTCTTCCCATCTGCCCAGACGTGGTGGAGCATGCGGTGGTAGAGCATTGCTTGGAGCATCTGCGAGGTCCGTACACGTGCCGAGGCTTTGATCTCGATCACTTGATATGAGATACCGGTGGGCGACTCGACTCGTCTCAGGAGCTCCGCAAGGCCATGAATAGGGAAGGGAAGAGGGACGAGGCTAGTGGAAAAGGCCGCTTGGGCAATGAAAGGAACTCCTTGGTTCAAAAGTTCCAAGGTGGCCCGCATACCCTCTCGCAAATCATGCGGCGTATAGACCGGTATTTCAATTGTTTCATCACCCACCAGTCTCGCCACCGCGATCTCTTCGTGACTGATGCCCATTTTGGCCAGTGCACGGCCACCGGCTGTGTCTTCCAACCGGGCGGCTTTTTTCCCCTCAGGGTCCAAAGCCCATGCAAGATAACGAGGACATGCCAGATCGTACGCCCGTGCCAGGGAAGTTATGGAGAGTGGTTTTCTTGGAGATCTATTGGTCATTCTGTTGCTTGTCGGTTGTGGGTTATCCTTCATTCCTTCTTCCGAATCCCTCATTTGATAATTAATAATTGCCAATTGACAATTAGCAATTTCCCTCCTATCACCCCATCAGAACATTCTTCCTCATCCCTCCCATCCCCGCCCAGATTCTTCGGTCGCTCCGCTCCCTCAGAATGACACGGATTGCCACCTACTTTCACACGCTACCACTGTCATTCTG
>JAUXFG010000236.1 GCA_030620115.1 Candidatus Fermentibacterota bacterium | reverse complement strand
CGTTGGCCTCAGCGACTCAAGAACTCTCGAGCAGCATCCTCATGCCAGATCAGCCACCATCCCTGCCATCTTGGCGCATTCCTCACTCATCAGAAAAGTTCGAAAGTCTTCCTGTTTGGGGACCCAGCTCTTACGCGGGAGTCCTCCGCCCGGAGAGCTTGCCCTTGAACTGCTTCGAAGACTTGACCGCCCGAGTCCCGCACCGATATGCGTCCCCTTATCTCCGCACATTACCCACAAGCAATCGGGGCTGGCAATAAGTCTCATTGTATGGTACTATCGGTGGCTGCAGAGGCTTTTCCAGCATCGTTACTTCATAAAGCGTCGATTCGATGGGGTTTGCTTGGCCTGCGCTGCAAACCAAGCGTCGGCTCAGCGGGTGTCGGGGACAAGGCACTTATGACGCCAGGCACACACTACGAGCACCGCATCGTGACAGGATGAGGGATTACGATTCGCGGGCGGTTGGACTGCCTGCAAAAGTAGGAGGAGAACGATGTCTGCAATTGATGAGAATCTAGTGGCCGGCGCGGTTCTTGTGTTACTCCTCGTCGCTGCCTGCCCGGTCGGTCAAGTGATAGCACAGGACTGTTCCCCGGATCGGTTCGCGATCGAGTTTGTCTTTGATGTTCAGCCTGCGATGGGGGACTCGTTCATTGTGACCGGGATTCCTTCCGTTGATAGCTTGAACCAGATGTTTGAGGTCGTGGGGGCGGAAAGTCTCTTTGTCTTGCCCCCCGGCATGGCCCCCTCCGATTCGGCGCTCTATGAATCACTCGGTCTTGGCAGGACCTATCTCTTCACTACGCTGGCGCCTATCGTCGATTCCGCACTAGTCGCAATGTACCTGGCGGATCCCAACGTGGAGCTTGCCGAGCTGGATTGCAAGTTCAGGGCCGTTGAAGGCGCGGGTCTATTCGGCATCTTCCCCAACGACCCGTTCTTCGGATTCCAGTGGGGATTCCACAATGACGCGCTGAACGCTGGTTGGCCGGATGCAGACAAGAACGCGCCCGAGGGGTGGCTAATCCAACAGGATGCGGCGCTCACGGCCATTCTCGACACCGGAATTGACAAGAACCATGAAGACCTCTCGTCGCGCATGTGGTACAACGACGACGAGATGGCAGGCCAGGATGGCGTTGATGATGACGACAACGGCTACGTGGATGACAAATGGGGTTGGAACTGGGCCGACGACTGCCCCAACATAGTCGATAACAACGGGCATGGGACTCACGTAGCGGGGATTGCCGGTGCGGAACCCAACAATAACAAGGGGGTCGCGGGACAGGGCTGGACCTATCGGTTCATGATGATCCTCAAAGTGCTGGATGCCCAGGCTGACGGCCAGAGCAGCTGGATTTCGCAGGGTATCTTCTATGCGGCCACCAAGGGTGCCAAAGTCATCAACCTGAGCCTGGGCAGCTACAATCCCAGTGCGCTCATCCGAAACAGCATAGACTTCGCCTATGGTTCAGGCTGTGTGGTCGTCGGGGCAATGGGCAATGACGATACGAACTTGCCGTTCTTTCCCGCGGCCTATGACAATGTGATTGCGGTGGGAGCGACGGACGGCGAGGACTGCCGTGCATGGTTCTCGAACCACGGGATATATATCGACGCCGTCGCTCCCGGGCAGGACATCTACAGCACTATGCCGGGTGACAATTACGGGTGGGGGAGCGGGACCTCGATGGCAGCTCCTCATGTGTCCGGTCTGGCGGCTCTCATGCTCGGGGCGAATCCGGGGATCGGTGCAGAGTGGATCCGCTACATCATTCGCTCAACCTCCGATGATGAGATCGGCGATCTCGTTGAGGATACCGTCGGGTTCGACGAGTACTTCGGCCACGGCAGGATCAACGACTACTCCGCTCTGGCGCACGCCGTCTATCCAGCCTACCTTCCTCTTCTGGAAGACGTGAGAATCAGCAGCCCCCTGGATTCCATGACCTTCATGATTTCCCAGCCTCCCCAACCGTGTGGAGAGAAATTGGATATTGTGGGGGTGAGGATGCCACAGAATCCGGATTTCGAGCTGTCGGTTTGGGACTCCTCCGGGCTCGCGCACTCCACCGGCACGCCGGAGAATCCCGTTGAGTTCATAGTTATGCATGAACGCACCTGCGATCTTTCGACCGTGATGGTCGACGCCCATGGTGACTGCGGCAAGTATGCGATCGAGTGGGCGACACCTTTCGACTGTTTCCAACCTTTCCCGTTCGAGGATTCGGAGTTTGGTCCTTTCAAATGGCCGAGCGGACACGTGGTGCAGATCTGCTGCCTTGAACTGCACGACGGCTTCCTCTACGAGATCAATCTGGATGTGTTCGACTCCATCGATCTTGGGATGGCTCTTTTCAGACCCTACCCGGGTCCGGACAATTACTATGACCGATGCTCAGCCGTATCGGTGGCCGACACAAATGGGCTTGCCGAGTCAGAGGTCCTGACGCACGCCGCGGACACGACCGCCTACTATACGCTGGCGATCTGGAGCAACAACGGAAGGCACTGCGAGTACTCGATAAGGATCCCGAGGCCGGCAGACGTATCAAGCGTGGAGGGTTCATCGCCGTCCCCGACTCTGGTGCTTGTGCAGAACCATCCCAATCCCTTCGGTCCCGGGACGGCAATCAAATACGGCATTGCCGAGAGAGGCAGGGTAATCCTGTCTATATACAATGTAACTGGGCGGAGAGTGACAACTCTCGTGGATCGAGAGATGGAACCCGAGTCCTACACCGCCTATTGGGATGGGGCGGATGAAGATGGCAATCGAGTTGCTCCAGGGATCTACATCTGCAAGCTGGAGGCCGCTGGCCGAACAGAGACGATAAAAATGGTTCTGGCCGAATAGACGTGATTCGGCAATCGTGGTATGGATGAGGTATCAAGCCCATGTCATCATGCCAGATTAGTCACCATCTGCGCCATTTCGGCGCATTCCTCGCTCATCAGAAAGCTGCGAAGGTCGTCCCGTTGGGGGAGCGGTGCGGAACATGTCGCAGATGTGAAGTCCTTCAAAGTGCAGCGGTTAGTTACTACTAGGCCATATGTCCGGTGAGTGATTCTTGATCCCCTCTTGCTCCTTCGCTTTGGAGCCCTCTTTGACCTGCTGCGGCCTTGTCACATAGTTCCCCCCGTCAAGGAACATGCATAGTACATGGGGATAAACTTGAGCCTCTGGTCCTGCAACTCCGAATATGGTCTGGATGAAAGAACGACTCCAAACGGAATACGTGGATATGTTTGGAGTAACAGATGAAGACTCCGCAGGCACCCGGCAGCACCACTTTTTACCTCGATCGGGACGATGCTACCGTCGACGACCGCCAGATAGTCGACCTCAGCGATGCTGCCTCTTGCCTGTCTCGCCCAGTAGTACAAGTTCGAGTTCTGTGACAACATCATCTCTTGCCCAACGAACTGTTCTGCCATTGCTCCCCGGTAGATCGACAGCAGATCGGACTTGTGATACTCTGCCTCCACATTGACTCCACATATTGACTGCCACAGCCCGATATCTACAAGTATCGCTTTTAGTTTCCTCGAGGACGCTGTTGCGCCCAACGGGAGCCCTGCTGGGCTGGCTGAAGGAACGCGGGTTATGATCCGCCCCATGCAGAGGGTATCAAATGCTCGCTTTATCGTGGGTTGGGTGAACCCTTCAGCGAGATGGGTGTAAATCACCTGTGTCCCAACACTGCGAGCAACACCGGCGAGAACTGCCTCGAGGCACCGGCTGTTGACTTTAGGTGAGTACTTCGCGAAATCATGCCGAAAGGAATCGATCAGGTCTCTCTGAGTTGCGAAGGCCTCCTGCATGGATCTTGTCTCTACGTACGCCTTCACGCTTTCGGGCATCCCGCCTACGAAGAAGTAGTTCTTCAGCTCATCCAACAGAAGTCTATGGGCGGATTCAGCCACCTTCTGGGGCGTGGAGGCTACCATATTGGCCGCATCCTCCCGGCCGCACGCTGTCAAATACTCAGCGAAGCTCATAGGATGCATTTCGAGAAATTGGACGCGCCCGACCGGGAAGGAAATCTCGGTCATGGCGAATTCCAGGAGTGATCCGGCCGCTATAACATGTAGATCCGGCCGTTCTTCATAGAGATATCTCAGGGCCATTATGGCTCGTGGGCAACTCTGGATCTCATCAAGAAAGAGCAAGGTCTTTCCCGGCTCCAGCTTCGTACTGAGGAGTAATTCAAGCTCGGACAGAATCCTGTGCGGATCCAAGTCGCCGTAAAACACTCGATGTACTTCCCTGTTCCGCTCCAAGTCCAGGACCGCCAGATTCTGAAAGGACTCCCGGCCAAACTGCTCAACTGAGTAGGTTTTGCCAACTTGCCTGGCCCCGCGTACAATTAGCGGCTTACGCCGTCTCGAGTCTTTCCATTCTCGCAGGTTCTGCTCGATCAGCCTTCTCATTACTGTCACCCCGTGTCTTTCCTTCGGGCCCCAGAGATACTCACTATATGATGAGGTCTTTCCTCAGGTGTCAATTTCAAATAACAGGTGATTTATCAATCATGTCTTTTCAAATAACAGGGGTTTCTCGAAAAGTCAAGGCCTAAATGCGAAAAAGTGGGTTTGGCTACATCACATCTTGAATGAACTGTGCGATCTTCATGCATTCCTTACTCAT
>JAUXFG010000010.1 GCA_030620115.1 Candidatus Fermentibacterota bacterium | reverse complement strand
CAGTGACGCGCGTGGGCGCCAAAGACGTAGCTTCACCAATCATCGACTATTCGGCTCGCTCCCGATAACACTCAGAGGTGGGGGTCTGAGCTGGATTGTCTGTTTCTCCGGTCTCAACGAACGGGCGAATCATCCGTTCCAGCAGAGCCAACAGCGACTGACCGTCTACAAATGACTGCTCCTCGTCTTCGGTCACGCTCCGGGCAGTGCCGCGCAAGTCTTGCGGCTTTTTTGAATCCACGAAAAGCCTAAGTACAAAAGCCCTGGTCATCCGCATCTTCCCTCCGAACCGTACGTTCTTGCCATAACGAGCCGCTGATTCCAGATACATCATAGCTCCAAGAACTGACGGGGGACTGACGGGAGTCGGAGGACGGAGAATAGAGGATAGATTGGAATGACGAGTGTTTGACCCTGTGAGCCCGGTTTGAACCGCGGTTTAGAGCAAAGACTGATGGAAAAGGCGCAGTGTTTCCTCGGGCTCGGTATCGAGCTCATCTCGCAAGTGGCGTTTCAGATCCTGGTAGAGACGGATTGCTCCGGTTCGATCGTTCAGTGCCATCATGGCCTGCATACCCAGCAGTACGGCGTGCTCGTGCCAGGGTTCCTGGGCTATGGCGCGCCGGCAGGCGTCCAGCGCTGAATCTGCGTGGCCGGCCTCGAGCCGGTTCCGGGCTACATTGACCAGAGCGCGAACGGCAAGCTGAGCCAGTCGCTCGCAGGGCACTGCAGCCCAACCTGCATAGCGATCGCCGGGGTAAAGCTCACCGAGATAGAGAGCAAGAGACGCCTCCCACTCGCCGTCTTTGGCATGTTTTTCGAACTCCTCAAAATCTACTCGCGAGCCGTGAGGCAAGTTTAGAGTAACACGCCCTTCATCGAACGCAATGTAGCGGGATGGAAACTTCCCAGGCAGGTCCGGCTCCAAGGCGCGCCGAAGTGCTGATGTTGCTTGGTAGAGCAGGGCCCGGGTCGAAGAGGGAGATTTTTCCGGCCACAAGGCTTCCACGATCTGATCGCGGAGTAGAGACCGCCCTGGACTGACCAGAAGCAAGCGGAACAGCTCCCCGGCTCGGCGTTGACGCCAAGCATGATCTGAGATTTCGAGCGTGCCCTGCCTCACTTCGAACGTGCCCAGTGCGTGGATGAACAACGGCGGTGGAGACACTCGAGATAGACGCTCAAGGAGCCCGGAAGAGATCATGGCCAGGTCTGGATCATCATCATTCAAATACTTGGCGACCAGCGGGAAGGCAAGAGCCCGCTCCCGTTCAAGCAGGAAAGCGAAGCCTGCGTTCACTATGAGATTGGCTGTCTCTTTCCACGCGGCGCCGGCATTTTTCATTTGCTGCTGATCCAAAAGTGCGGCAAGAAGGAATGACGCCGCGGCAAGATCGAAGGCTGCCTCGAGAGGGATCAAGACGTCCATGGCGGCGCGAAAGCCTGCCGCGGCTCCTACATAGTCATCACCCATCCAGCTTGCCCGTCCCAACTCAATCAGCGCTTTGCCCTCCTGGTGACGGTACCCTACCCGCCTGGCAAACGACAAGGCATCGTGTGCCCAAACCCGGGCCTTGGAAGCGTTCCCCTCCAATCGATCGTTCCGACTCATTGCCAAACGAATTTCAATGTTCAACCCGGGCTCACCCACCGACTCGGCGATGGAACGTGCCTGCATGAATAAGGACCGCGCCGCCTGCAAATCCCCTTCATCCTGGGCCAGGTTACCCATCAATAAGTCGTGATAGCCCCGCTGGAGCGAGTCAGGCACCTCCTTAGTCGCTAGGCTGAGCTCCTTTAGGAATTTCCGAGCGATGTGCGGCTTCCCTGTTAGCTGGTGAATCCAGGCAAGCGTCACTAACGGGAAATATATCCACTCGTGTAAATCCTCCTTTTTCACGATACGAAGGGCCTCATTGTTGGCTGCCAGTGCCAGGTCGAACTGTCCTCGAGGCATGTAGACACCCTGTCCCAGGCAGTGCAAAGCACGCATTCTAACCAGGGCATAGCCGGTTTCCCGACTGAGATCAGCGGCACGATGATAGAAAGCTTCAGCATCGGTCAACGAGACCGTCTCGGCAGCGCAATTGCCCTGAATGAGCCACGCGTCGGCACATACGGGGGCGCCCGTGGATGCATGAGTGAGTGCTTCCTTGGCCAGTGCACGCGCCTGATCGTAGTGACCAAGCCGGTATTCTACGTAGGCCATCCGAACTAATGCTGGCGCTATGATTTCAGAATCGTTCTCGGATCGAGCTCGTTCAAGGGCCTCTCGAGCACTTTGGAAAGCTCCACCGACATCGCCCGCCCGCTCCAACTCCTGACTTTTGGCGATTAAAGCTTGAATCGGGATAGATTTGCCCATCCTTCGGCCACCTCGCACTGTCGGATCACGCTTTTGGGCTCATGCTTTTAACTGCTGCGATTGTAATCGTGACTTCTACACATGTCAAACCAAGGTGAGCTTTGCTGAGAAATCAGAACATGGGGAGAGATGGAGAAGTTCAGGGATTGCGAAGCCACGGCGGAGCCTGATTACGCCCTGGCAGAGCCGGGCTCCTCGGTCGTCTCGCACCCAAAGCGTTGGGTGCGGGACATCCAGAACCATCTCGGTGGTTTCGCTACCAAAGCCGGCGAGAAGTCCGGGCTAAGGGTCGGCTCAGAAATAACATCATAAAAAGCCCGTGCGATATTGGGAAAATTCCCCTCAATCCCCCTTTGCAAAGGGGGAGAAGGCTGGATGCCCGGACTTATTGAGAAGTTTCCCTCGATTGCGCAATCCTCCGCGATGCTTGGACTACGCCTCCGGTCTACGTTTGACTACGCCGTGACAAGCCGGAGGGCCAGACCGCCAGCTGGCGGATACCCCTACATAGGCGAGACAAAATCTGTCTGAGCGCCAGAACTGCGAACTCATTCTTGATCGAATCCTAATCGGATCGGACAGGTTCAGGAAACAGGTTCAGGAAAGCAGAAAGGGCAGCCGATGTTCGGCTGCCCTTTCTCTTGATTGAGGGTGATAGGTCTAAGGCAATGACCCAGATGACTCCTACTTGTAGAGTATCATCCTTTTGGTGCGACTTCTCTGATCTACTCTCAGTTGATAGAAGTACGCACCGGCAGGAACCAGGTTGCCGTTGTCGTCTCTGGCATTCCAGAGAACATCCTGAATCCCTGAGTTGGCTGGTCTGTCCAGCAGCGTTCTCACGAGCTGACCCTTGATATTGTAGATACTCAAGGTGACGTCGCTGCCGTTGATATTCTCCGGCGCCGAGAATCTGATGGTTGTCTGGGAGGTGAACGGATTGGGGCAGTTCTGCGCCAGCAATAGCTGTGTGGACAACACAGGGGAGTCCTCAGCCGATGCTGTCTCCACTTCCACCACGATTCCGTCCAATGCAACCAGGTCGCCGTCGTTCCCTATGTATTGCCACGCAAGTTTTACGTCGCCCCTGTTGGCGTATCCGGAAAGATCGACTTGTACTTGTCTCCATCCCCAGCTTCCGCCGTCATTCACAGCCTCCCAAAGTTGGGTCCAAGTGGAGCCGCCGTTCTGAGAGATATGGAGTTTCAACGTGGCATAGCTTAACCACTGAGTGCTGTGACCGGCGTAGAACTCCAACGTCGCAGGCGAGCCGCTGATGGTGAATGTCGGCGATATCAACCACTCGTCCTGATTCTCTGCAACCCAGGGGCACAAAGCGGAGGCCTGACTGCTGGGATCTATCTCAGAGAACGGATGATTCTCGGGGTTCCCCTGACCCCAGGTGTGGTTGCTATTGGTCACAACGGTTGTCCAACCGGTGGGTGGGAACGGTGACGTGTCGAATCCCTCTTCAAGTAGGATGTTCGGCTCGGAGCCTGAAATACCGTAAAGCTTGACGCAAAGATCGAATTTTCTATCGGCCGTGTCGTCACCGAAATTGACCCATGTTCCATCAGAGCCATTGGTACTTACCCAACACTTGCCCGTCTCTATCTCAGGATCGCAAGAGTCCTCGACGAATGCCTCAATGGGAATGGGCCACCCACATTCGGGTGTGTGATACTTGGCCTTCACGAAGATATCATCTCCGGTGCTTACTTGGATTGGCGCCGTGAGATTGAACATATGGTAGCCGGCGTATTCGCATGCTTGACTGTTGATTGATCCCAATAGATTTGACAGGGCACTTCCATCAAAATGATCATAGATATCGAAGCTGACAACCGAATTGGATGTATTGATCCATGTTCCTATCTTTGTGATCTGCTCACTCCTCGAGAACTGGAATCTGACCAGACCATAGTCTGTCATGTCATCATTCCATCCATAGCTGTTCAAGGCCCCCAGTTTGTCGTAGTAGTGAACGGTTGCATTGGGATCGTAATCCATGGCCTCCGGCCAGAAGGCGACATGCGAGTTGACCTGTGTGTCATTGTATGAAATGTAGAAGAATCCATCTTGCCCAAACGAAGTTCCCCAGCTGTTCCGGATTATCCATGCCCCCGCTCCGCCCGCCGTGACCATGTTGTCATCCCACCCCACTATCGTAACTGCGTGACCGCCCTCTGGTGGTGCCTCGGCGAGGTTACAATAGTAGGTAAAATCGGTTTGATTGTAATAGGCCGAATCCCAATGCATTTGCGTATAAAGCGCACCGTAGTCATACACGGTTTGCTTGATCACATCAGGATCATTGGGGAGAAAACATGCGTCAGTGACGTATGCCACAGGAGTGAGCCCGGGATGATAGCCCCCGCTCCCTTCCTGGTAGGGGTCGTCTGTTTCAGATATCGGACCGTCGCGGCGGCTCAGGTAAGCGGTGGAAAGTATCGCATTCCCGCCTTCGCACGGATCCCAGAAAAAACCATGCCCATGGATCAGATTGTTCTCCGAAAGATCGTACGGCCCTAGACCGGCATCAAGCCACCTTGATTCAATGGCGCCATAGGTGGCGAACGACCAGCAGCTTCCGCAGTCTCCTTGGTCCTTTACGGACGTCAATGTGCCTTGGGTTCGCAAATCGTAGACAGGGGGCAAGGAACGCGCCCGGTGGAAGCCCGCTGGAACCTCGGTCTTGAATATCATAGGATGAGGAATATGACCCAAGAATCTCCCGTCAGGCGTATATGTTCTTGCCTTCCCTTCCCGCACTAGTTCCATATACTTCACAAACTCGGGATTGATCGGTGCGCGCTGAGGTTTCTGTTCGGCGGCGACCAATCCAGACAATATCAGGACCTGAATCAGACACAAAACGAAGAATCGTTTCATCGTCTACCTCCCTGCAGTAGTGGTTTCGGGTCTCGCCGGGATGCCTCCCATGCAGAACTGAAATGCCATTGTCACCTCCTCTGTATTCCTTCAACATGCCACTGAACCATCAGCGTCCAACAATAACCGTCAGCTCGAAAGTCCTGGCCGGTGTTGAGTTCTTCTCAAATGGCCGCCGATAGGTCAGGATCAGTGAGGTCCTGCCAGTCTTGATGGCTCTGAAGCGTAAAATCGACTTGCCTCCGGATCCGACTATATCTGCTGGTACTTCATCGGCCTTGTATTCGGCCCCAATCTCTTCGAGAACGGCCTTGTCAACGGTATCGACACTCCATCGATAGCCTGTTGTGGGGTTTGATTCGAGAACAACTGCCAGAGTATCTCCGCAAGTCATCTCGAAGGTCGTATTGGAATCCTCCTCGCTCTTGGTAAAAGTGGCCTTTGCCGGTGGAGTGCAGGTCGCACATAGTTGAAGTGCCACCGCAATCAGAACGTAGAGCAAATGTGATTTCGTCATTGGTTTACCCTTGGATACTTGACCGACAGAAATCTGCTTCTCGGAGCACTCGTTGGATCTTGCTGTCTGTTTCCTTCTTTCTCGTTGTGCGGGGCCACTGGGTCATCTTCCCGCGCAGAGGCGCCTATCCGGCGAAGTAGGGCCGACAGAGATGATCCGTCGGCAAGGGAATGCTCCTCGCCGCTGGTCACGTAACGAACGACTCCGCAAAGGGTCTCTGATTCCTCAGTACTAATGAGAAGCCGCTTATTCCGGGAGCCGAGGGCTGATGAAAACATGATAGCACGGGGCAGTGACAAATGACTGACAGTGGACAGAAGAAAGCCTCTCGCATGGACGCACATATGTCGCACCTTTGCGTTTTTGCGCCTTTGGGCGAGGACCTCGGTTGCAAGCCTCGCATTCAGAATCATCTCGGCGGTTTCGCTTCGAAAGCTGATGAGAAGTCCGGGCTAACCGAGATGATCGTGAAAGTCATCAGAGAAGCCTCATTTCGCAAAGATCGTGAGTCCCCCGAACAAATGAATCTTCGTCTGGTAATCTCTAGTAAATCCATGGATTTACTAGAGATTTATTCCAATGCCGAAATGTCGCTCGCGCTGATGGGCAAGTGGCCCAGGAATGGCTGGAGACCGCGGGCTTCAGCTTGAGCTATACAAGATTTGAAGTTTCTTCGCATTTTGCCAACGGGCCCGAAGTTGCCCGATGAATCCAACAAAGCGAGAGCAGGGGTGCCTCCCCTTCAGTTGCTATACTGATTGTCGCGGCCTCGGGGCCACATCCGGCCAGAAAGCCGACGGACAAGCTATTCCCGATAGAGGGACCCTACAACGGCCTAAGAAAGTAGCTGTGGAAGTGAGATACTTCATCCGGTGCGGTAAAAAGAAGGAGTGGCGGCACAGCAAACGCCTTCGAGAAGTGCGGGTCTACTGCCATCGCTTGCTCTCTCAGCTCACCTGCACCCTCACTATTGCCACTGACTGATTCAATCATGGCAGACAGTCCAAATGCATATGCTCTGAGCGGTGGGATCGGTTCAGAGCCCAGATACCGGTTGATAAGCTCCTTAGCCAGAGGTAATGCCGTATCCCTTGATTGCTCATCTCTCCGCGCGGTCATCATGTGATATCTGGCCAGATCCAGAAGAAGCAGTTGTCTGGTCGGATCCGCTGTCAACGCTTCCTCCAGGTAGTTCGCTCCCTGTTCCACGTCGTCTTTGTACAGGAATGCTTTTCCGAGTTGCTCGAGTACGTCGGCATTGTCCGGATTCTCGGCCAGAACCTCCTGCCAGAATTCTACCCTATCCGCATCATTAGGCAAACGGAGTTCACGTGCCTTGGCTCCTAAGACGGCATCGAATCCCTCGAGTTTTGCGGCATAGGCATCAGCCTTGGCAGAATCACCGCCCATCTCCGCGGGAACTCCGAGAATTTCGACCAGATAGAGCATTGGTTCGTAGTAGTCGGGTTTTAGGCTCAAAAGAGATTCGAAGGCCGATACGGCTTCTTTCGCCTTTTCCAAAGCATCGGGTTGGTGTCTCATGAAAGAAGCGTATGCAGTGAAATAGCCGAAATATCCTCGATAGAACGAGTATGTCACATTGTCGGGGTCATTTGTAACCGCGTTGTCCATGGCGAGCTGGATATTCTCTATACGTCCGAACAGTTCACGCGGGTTTCCAAGACCCATATGGTGTTCTGTTCGAGCCAGCTCGTACCAGGCAGCTGCGTGAGTGGAATCCTCAGCAATGAGGAGCTCAAGACCTGCTTTCGCCGAGTCAGCCATACCGTTCATTCTCAGATCATATGCTTCCCGTACCGTCATGTTCGCCTTCTGTTCACCGCATGAGATGAACAAGGAAGACATGCAACCAAGAGCGGCACACAGAAAGATAAAAGCTGAGAATCCTCCGCTGATACTTCTTTCAGTCATAGTGATTCCTTCCTTAACGATTGACTTCACCATCCGGTAGGCCGGCTGGCGCGAATACGGACTTGTCGAGGTTTCAACCTAAAAGAGCACACAGTACCATGCAACCGGAAAGAACAAGAGAAAACCTGAAGTTGCTTTCCATTTCCCCCGCGTCTCCGAGTATCGTCCACGACAACGGCCACGAGGGACCGTGGCCCTCCACCGGGGATGCGTGGGTTGTATTCGGTGGAGGCACGTCCGCCAGCTGGCGGACAAGAGGATACGCCTTCGGGCTTCCGTCTCCGCTCTTCGAGCTTCGCCGGGACAGGTCGCCCCGGCGGCTCGCCACGGCGTTGTCATACATAGACGGGAGCCAGGCTACACCCTGGCAGAGCCGGACTCCTCAGTCGTCCCGCACCCAAAACGTTGGGTGCGGGACATTCAGAACCATCTCGGCAGTTTCGCCACGAAAGCCGGTGAGAAGTCCGGGTTCGGCGAGACCAACGATCAAGGAGGCGGGAGGGAAGCCCTTCCCGCCTCCTTTCCATTTGCCCTGCAGCCCGTATTCCCTTGCGTCCCATCCACCACGTCTCTAACCTACGGCAGCTCATCTGAGCATTTCGCCATTTCCATTCACCGCCACCCGGACCATCATACCCCGGCGCAAGGAGAAGAACGGTGTATTCGTTACTCTTGATACTCTCACTCGCGACTGCTTTCCCCAATGTGGAGCTACCCAGGAATTCCTTGCTGACTGGAACCGTTGCCGGGGACAGCCTCTGTAAACTCTCGTTTCCTCAGCAGCTCATACCCGGGTACTGCAAGAATATCCTCTCATTTGGAGGTGATGGGCACCGCCTTTTGATCACCGTGCCTGGAGAAGACCATGGGCTGTTCTGCTTACAGAGGCCCACGGATGATGACCCGTGGAGCGAAGTGAGCGCCCTAGGCCCATGCGACAGTCTCGACCTTGCCTTCCTTTTCCCCGCATTGCTCGCCGCGCCTGGCGCCGATCCGACATTGACCATGGTGGTGAAACGGGAGAATACGGGATCCCCCTATACCTTTTTTCAATCGGTGGCCACCGAGAGCCAGGATTCCTGCATCGCCGACGGGATCGTGCTGACCGATCCACAGCTTCCGGATTCCGGAGAAACGGCCCACTATCCGTCGTTGGCGATCCCCGTCACCGCTGCTCAGGAAACGGATCGCCTCGCCGTGGGAGTATGGGACACCTATACCTGGGACACCTACCTCTTCGTCTCCCAGGACGGGGGCCTCTCATTCACCCCTGGCCCAGAGGACTGGTCCACCGCCATTCCACGACCCGACAGCGGAGATGGCGGCCCTACCCTTCTGGCCGCCTCGTCCACAGGAACGCTGGTGGCATGCGCTCTGGCAGAGGCCACAGATTCCTTGCATCTGGGGCTGCAACCATGGATATGCCCTAGCTCGGATTGGGGGACTTCATGGGATGAGCCCCTGATGCTGGCGTCGGCCGCCGATGGTTCATCTCTCGAGGAGATCCCGGGTTCCATGCCCTATGGCTCGTTCACCGGTGGCACCACCTGGTACGGCGCTGATCTTCTCTTCTCAGGCGACATTCCCTATCTCTTCTGGACGGCCCGGAGATCGTTTCGTGACACGGTCACCATGGAGGAGAAGGAGTGGCTATCCGCGCGCGCGCTGATTTGCAGCTATCCCATGGAGGGAACATGGACCAGCGTCTACATAGGTCGCGCCCTCACGGATACGCTGGACGCGTATGACGAGGCAGACTGGCCCACGGCCGCGGTTGATGAGCAAGGCCGTCTGGTGGTCTTCTGGTCGGACAGAAGCGACCCATCTCCGAATCTCGACATCTGGGCCACTGGTCACGACCCGGAGACAGGCATATGGACAGAACCCGTACAACTTACTTCAACGCCAGGAAACGAGGCCATGCTCGAAGCCTTGCCTGTGATACAAGATGGCCTGGCCACGCTTCTCCTTGCCGATGCGGCGCTTCTTATTGGCGAAGAGACAGCCCTCCGGCTCGCCACCATAGATATGACCGCCATCTGGGAGGCGCCGCCCAGAACCGATGTGCGCCCGGCCCCGTGGGCGACTGACCCTGTCGCAGACGTACTCAGCCTCCCCATCCACGTGGCTCCCTCGCCTGTGGGACGGAGCTTCAGAATCATTGCCGCACCGGGGCTCCATCTCAAGAAGATCGACATCTTCGATCTGGCCGGGCGACGCCGATGCTCTTTTTCGGAGACACAGATTGAACAGCTATCCCATGTTCCCCACGGCCTCCAACCAGGCGCCTATGTCCTGCGCTGGAAGGCGGAGGAATCGCACGGGAGTATCCCGTTGCTTATCCTTCGGTGAGGGTTATCCCTCACCCGAATTCCAGCATGCATGGTCGATATCACGAATTCTATGGATAGGTGAAGAATCAGATGCGCGTCACCATTGCAGGGATGAATGCATGTCCAGGCCGGGAGAATGATTCCCCCCTCACCCCTGAAAGCATCTGTGCGGCATACGCCAGAATAAGCAGAAGCCCGCTCTCCGTGGAACAGCTTCGAAGGCGTGCGGCACAAGACATGGCCAGGTCAAGGCTTTTCAATGAGAAGATTCTGTTTCATCTCGGACACCGATCGGTAGCTGAGCACGCCGTATTCAATGTCGATCTGGTAGATATATCCCGTCTGGCAGTGGAAGCAGTGGAGCATTCACGCCTTGTTTCCTATACGGAGAAGTCCCAGAGATACGTACGTTTGGGCGAGGGCTTCCTCATCCCGCGAGAGGCGCGCGAAGCAGGACTGTCGAGGCGATTCGCGGCTCTGTGCCGTGATCAACACGATTTCTATCAGCAAATCGTTTGTCGGATCGCTGCCAAACGAAGCGGCCAGAAGGCCAAGGAAGACGCACGTTATGTCCTCGGCCTGGCCACGACCACCCAGCTCGGGATGACCATCAATGCCAGGGCTTTGGGCATGATGCTCGCGCGTCTTGCCCACCACGAGCTTCACGAATGCCGACATCTGGCGCAAATGATGCAGAGGCTTGTCTCAAATCTGGCCCCGTCGGTGATTCAGGAATTATCCCCGCCGGCTGAAGAAGCAGTCAATGGCGAGTCCCCGCGATCCCCGTTTCAGACCGAATCGAACACAACTCCCACCCTTCTCTGGCACACGCCTCACGCCGAAGAGGTTTTGGCGACTTCACTGGCCTTTGCCCAAGGCACTCACTCCTTTGCCCAGCTGCATCAAGACCATGGGTCAGTCAACCTCGAAACAGTGGGTGCTCGCTATCGGCGCCAATGTGATAGACTTCCCCGCGCCTTCGAGAACATCCATTTCGCCTTCGAACTCGTGGTGAGCGCATCGTGCTTCGCACAATTGAAGCGGCATCGCATGGCGACCATCCTTGCGCAGCCATACGACACTGCGTTGGGAATCACCGTCCCTCCATTAGTGATCGAGACCGGGATTGAGCAAGCGTTCCTCGAGATCGCCTCCCGAGCAGAAGCCATGGCCAAGGAAGTCGCAGAGATCCACCCTGCGTCGTCGTCGTATGCCCTGCTCAACGCCCATAGACGACGTGTCCTCTTGGTGATCAATGCACGAGCGATGGGGAATATGGCAGCCCTTCGGCTTGATCCCCTCGCACAGTGGGATATACGGTATCAGGTCACGTCAATGATCCGGGAAGTCTTCAAGAAACTGCCTATGATTGCGCAGGCCATGGGCATGGAGTCTTCGGAGTATTCTAGCGAAGCTGCGCCTCAAACCGATGAGTGATCATGCCATGGCCCATTGATCGAGGCGCAGCGATACTGGATGCTGGTCTCTGGATACTGGATGAAACCGGGAGTCGTTCCGTTCTCCTTCCAGCATCAAGCATCCAGAAACCAGCATCACCTCGCAGGCAATGCTATCTCAGCCGTTTCGTTACGAAGGCCGGTGAGAAGTCCGGGATAGCCGGCAGCCTTGGTACGATCACCTACAATGCCGCGTGCTACTTCAGGGGTCCAGCCCTCCGATCGGCATATACCTTGCCGCCAGACTGGCATTTGGGACAGTAGTGCGTACTGCGATCACTGTAGCGGATCTCGGCGATTGGGGTGTCGCACCGTGGGCAGCTTTGCCCGGATCTCCCGTGGATGGCCATGAAGCTGTGCTCTTCACATCTCAGTATCTTGTCGCCCACGATCTCCCGGAGCTTGGCAGTGCCTTCCTGCAAGATCTTCTTGATAGCACTTTGGAGGTTCTGTGATTCCTGGAAAGTGAGGGTCGTGGTGATCTTGAACGGTGAGAGGCGGCAATCAAAAAGGATTTCATCGGTATACGCATTGCCTAGACCCGCAACGAAGCGTTGGTCTATCAGGAAACTCTTGAGCTGCATGCGTTCCGACTGGAGGTATTCGAAGAGCCGCTCAGCAGTGAAGTTGTCATCAAAGGGTTCCAATCCCACACCGCTCAGGAATGGGACTGCGGAAAGTTCCTTGACCAGATGAACATTCGCTCTCCGTCGCGAGCCCCGCTCGACAACCACGATGGCCGAACTGTCATCAAAGGCGATGGTCACGGCGTCAAGCTCCGTTGCTTCCTCTCCATTCACGCGGTAGTCGAGCCATCCACTCCGCTGGAGCTGGATGACCAGGTGGTCTCCGGATTGGAGCAGCAGAAGAAGGAACTTTCCTCGCCGGTCGATAGCGATGATCTTCTGCCCCAGCAGCGCAGTCATAGGTGGATAGAAGGTCTTCACAACAGAGGGTTGGTGGACTGCCACCCGTTCGATGGGACGCTCGAGTATACGCGCCCTCATCCCTTCGCACAGGATCTCCAACTCTGGCATTTCCGGCATCGTCACCTCCCTGATGCTTTTCCAGGAGGAGTGTAGTCAAGAAAAATTATGTGCAACTTCCCATCACGTCAACCTGTGGAACAAAAAGGAACCTCCCGCCGGCCTCTTTCTCTGGGCCTCGCCTCGTGGGATTTATGCGCCTTCCGGGTTCGGTCTCGAGCAGCCCTCTACCGATTACTGTCACGCCTTTGATCACGGAGGAAGAGAACATCGTGCATTTCATGTCATTCCCGCGCTTCTTTTTCCGCCATTGGCTCACACATAAGCCGAGCTATCTCATACTCCATGTAACCTCGCGCTGTAACCTCTCATGCAGAACATGTTTCTTACGTGCGGCACATCACGAACCGGAGCTTGGCTTCTTTGCCTCGCTGGCGAATTCTCTGCCCGAGCTCATGTGGCTCGATATCGGCGGCGGAGAACCATTCCTCAGAGACGACCTGCCCGAACTATGCGGGCTGTTCAGAACGAAGATCCTCAGCATCCCTACGAATGGCTGGGATAGTGACCGTGTCTGTCGCACAGTGGGAAAGATCCGAAAACGCTTCCACGGCAAGCTGATCCTCTCCATATCAATAGATGGGCCCAAGGATATGCATGATCGGCTTCGTGCATCGGGAAGCTGGGAGCGCGCGTGGGACACTTTCCGGAATGTGAGAGCCATGGACGGCATTGCAGTGAAGATCAATACCGTCATCTGTGAGGAGAATATCGACACCTTGCCCGACTTCCTTCCATGGGTCCGCTCACAGGGCCCTGATGCGCATTCATTGATCCTCTTGCGCGGTGATCCAAACGACCCTTCCTTGAGACTCCCTTCTCTTGAGAGACTTAAGAGCTGCCTTCCCATCATCTTGCACGAATTGAAGCAATACTCGTATGGATCCGGCCCTCTTGCTCGGCGGCTGCTGGCCGGCTATCACCGACTGCTCTGGGAGACAAGCCTCGCCATTCTGGAACAGAAGAGACAGGTGATTCCTTGTCTGGGCGGTTCGAACCATATCGTCGTCTGGGCCGACAAGAGAGCGGGCAGTTGTGAGATGTTGGAGCCCCCTGGCAGTCTCGCCGATTCATCGCTCCCTGAGCTTCTGGGCGATCCCGCCTGGAAAGCCCAACGTCGATTCATCGCTGGCGGAGGATGCTGGTGTACCCACAACTGCGCCCTGCTCTCCAGCCTCTTTTTCCACCCACCCTCTCTGTTGAAGCTCCTCTGGCGGACGGCTCGCGGATGAGCGCCTGAGAACGATAATGCGAGATGCTGGATCATGGGGCGTCCCCCATGCCGCCATGGTCATCCCTGTTCGGAATGCCGAGAATGACCTGCCCGATCTCCTCGGCTCCCTGGCGGCAAGCACCTATCAAGACTGGTGCGTCTATTTCGTGGACGACGCTTCTGAGGACGCAACGGGCCGGATACTGGCGGCCTGGTGCAAAGAGCAGGGCAATGGCGAGGTTTTGACGCTCCCCCAGCGCGTGGGTCCGCCGGCTGCGCGCAACGCGGCCATCAAGAAGGCCTTGGCGAATAACCATCCGCTCATCGTGTTCCATGACAGCGACTGCATCATCGAAGCCCACACGTTGAACGCCCATATGACTGCCCACGAAATCTGGCCCCACGCAGGAATCGTAGGGGGGCCAGTCAAGGGCATCCATCATACCAGAGTAGGTCGGGCAGACGGATATGCATCGTGGTTCACTTCCCCACCGGGAAGGCCTTCCGGCAGGGTCAGATTTCTCCATCTTCCCACATGCAACATGAGCGTCAAGAGCCGGGTGTTCGAAACCACCGGACTCTTCAGGGAGGAGCTCGCTACCGGCGAAGATGTGGCATTCTGTCATGCCGCGAGGCGTGCCGGAATAGAGATCAAGTTCGCCAAAGAGGCACTCTGTTTCCACAAGGACAGAGATCAATGGATCGAAGCACTCGCCCACCATCGTAGATGGGGGGAGCACACGCATCATGTTCGCGCTGAAAAGGATGCATTCCTCGGGAGTCTCGTGCTGCGGAGTTCCCGCGCGTGCCGCCTTCTGGCCATACCCTACGCATGGGCCTTCACACTCCTTGTCATCGCGCTCTGGGTGCGCTATGATCCGCGGGTCATTTTGGATATAGGGCTCATCTACCGAATGAAACGAGCCTTCACCCAAGGGATGGTCACTGGCGCCATGAATTTTCGTGCGCGATAGGTTAACCCGGTGAGAAGTCCGGGTTAACCATCCTTTTGAAGCTGTCGCCACGAAATCGCTCCGCGTCTGCACGGGGTTGATCAGGTGTGCCGGTTTGAATCGGTTCACGGTTTTCGCTGCTCCCACAACAGCTTGTGATGTGGCAAGATCAGGAGAGAAACGACGACATCAGACTACGGATGAAAGGAAGAATCTCATAGACAACACTATAGACAGCATTTTCCCAAGAATCACAAGAAGGAGCACTGCACATGTCGGGAGGGTGTTTATGACAACCAGAAGCATCACTGAGATGCGCAACGAACATCAAGTACTGGCGGAACTGACATACGAGCCGGGCAGTCTTGAAAGAGGGTATGCCAATCTGGCACTGCGAATTGATCTTGATAAGAACGTCATTGAAACCAGACAGGTGACGGAACAGATGAAGGAGCTCTGGGTAGGCGGAAAGGGTTTTTGCCTGTGGTTTATGTTTCAGGAGATTAACCCGAACACCAGATGGGACAGCCCAGAGAATCCTATCTGTCTTTCTTCAGGCCCGCTCGGAGGAACGGCCTCATTCCCCGGTTCGGGAAAAACACTTGTGACATCAGTATCGCCTCTGACATATTCAATAATAGATTCCAATGTCGGAGGCTATTTTGGCCCATACCTCAAGTTTGCTGGATTCGATGCACTTTGTATCGTGGGCAAGGCAAAGGATGAAGTTGTTGTCTACATAGATCCGGTGAATTCAAGGATCACTATCGAGACGGCGCCCATGGAGAGCATTGACTCACATCTCCTGGCCGAGGAGCTGACGGAGATGTATGCCGATGATGAGATGGACAAGCGAAACATCGCCGTGGTATCCGCCGGTCGTGCAGCCAACCACGTTCGGATGGGTATCCTTAACTTCTCGTTCTATGATTGGCGCCGGCAAGTTCCTCGGATGAAACAAGCGGGGCGCGGCGGAATCGGAACCGTATTCCGGAACAAAAAGCTCAAGGCTCTGATCATCAAGAACAGAGACTATATCCCCGCGTGGCGTATTGCCGACAGTCCTGTTGCCCAGGCCATACAGCCGAAAGCTGAGGACATACTGGAAACCGACAAGGCGGAGGTTCGGCAGATCATCTCGAGATGGAACGATGACCCCGAGTATGTGATTGAAATGATGCAGGATATCCAGGATCGCGAGCGCTTCATCTCAAGAGCTTCTATTGACCATTTGAACAAGATCACCGGCGTACCAAAGGCACAGCTCTATCATATTGCTACGTTCTACAAAGCATTCAGTCTCGAGCCCAGAGGCGAGACAACCATCCAGGTCTGTGTGGGCACGGCCTGTCACGTGAGGGGCTCAGGCAGGATACTGGAAGCCTTCGAAAGGGAGCTCGACATCGAGCAAGGCGCCACCACCAAGGACGGCAAGTTCAGCCTGGAGGCCGTCGCATGTCTGGGTTGCTGCAGCCTCGCACCGGTTGTGAAGATAGGCGACGAGGTCTTCGGCAATGTGCAGGCCAAAGATGTCACAAAGATCATTCACGGAAAGCGCGGGTAGAGTCATGTCGAAGATACTCATGAAGGATCTGGCGTCTATTTCGACTCGAATCAACGCCGAGTTCAAGCAATATAAAGCAATGTTGATGGTCTGTACCGGAACCGGCTGTGTCGCCGCCAAGGGATTTGATGTCCGTGACGCCCTCTCTCGCGCCATCAGAGAAAGGGGTCTTCAGGATACATTCCTCGTAGTGGGCACGGGATGCAATGGTTTCTGTGCAATGGGACCCATCGTCGTGGTGCAGCCTGAAGGCATTTTCTATCAGAAGGTCAGCGAGGAGGATATTCCTGAGATCGTTGCACAACATCTGATAGGGGGAGAACCGGTGGAGCGGCTCATGCACCGCGACCCGGTGTCCGGCGCAATCAACCGAACCATGGATGAGATCAAGTTCTTCAGCAAGCAGCAGCTGATAGCCCTTCGCAACAAGGGACTGATCGATCCGGAGAATATCGACCATTACATAGCCAGAGGAGGCTACGAATCGATTCGGAACGTGCTGGAATCGGTCTCGCCAGATGAGGTCATCAAGGAAATCCTGACATCGGCTATCCGCGGCCGCGGCGGCGGAGGATTTCCCGCAGGCGTGAAGTGGCAATCTGCGAAAGAGGCTGCCCTGGAACGCAAGGAAACCCCGTATATCGTGTGCAATGCGGATGAAGGCGATCCCGGAGCATTCATGGACCGAAGCATCATTGAAACGGATCCACACACCGTGATCGAAGGCATGATGATCGGTGCTTATGCGATCGGAGCAAAGGAAGGATTCGTATATCTCCGCAAGGAGTATCCACTGGCGCTGGTCCGTCTGCAAAAAGCCATCGATGATGCGCGAGCCTGCGGCCTTCTTGGCAAGAGCATCATGGGCAGCGAGTTCGAATTCGATATTCACATTCACCGCGGCGCCGGAGCATTTGTGTGCGGCGAGTCTACCGCACTCATGGCCTCCATGTCGGGCCAGGCCGGAGAGCCTCGGGCGAAGTATGTGCACAATGTGGAGTACGGTTATCGGGACAAGCCCACCGTGCTCAACAATGTAGAAACCTGGGCGAACATACCCGTCATCATGGACAAGGGCGCTCGGTGGTTTGCTTCCATCGGCACGGGCGATGTCACGGACAACCCGTGGGGTGGGTCATCCGGGACCAAGGTCTTCTCACTGGTTGGCGATATCAACAACACAGGGCTCGTGGAAGTCCCCATGGGTGTGACGCTCCGTGACATCATATACGACATAGGCGGGGGTATCCTCAATGGGCGAGCGTTCAAAGCGGTCCAGACCGGCGGGCCGTCCGGAGGATGCGTACCTGCGGAGAAGCTTGATATGCCCATTGATTTCGATTCCCTGACCGAGGCCGGCTCCATGATGGGTTCCGGTGGCATGATTGTCATGGATGATCGGACATGTATGGTGGATATCGCTCGGTATTTCGTGAGCTTTCTGATGGATGAGTCCTGCGGCAAGTGCACGCCATGCAGAGAGGGCCTCTTCTCTCTGTACAGAACTCTGACACGGATCTGCAACGGAGAAGGGCGGGAAGGCGACATAGAGTTCCTGGAGGAGCTTGCCAAGACGGTCAATGAAACGAGCCTGTGCCAGCTTGGAGGAACCGCCGGCAATCCGGTACTCAGTACGATTCGCTATTTCCGGGAGGAGTATGAAGAGCATATCAGGAATCGGAGATGCCCGGCCGGTCATTGCAAGGCGCTCATCTCTTACCGCATCAGTGAGGGCAACTGCACAGGTTGTACACTCTGTGCCAAACAGTGCCCTGTTGATGCCATCGCTGGCGAACCGAAGAAGATACATGTAATTGATCAAGATACATGCATCAAGTGCGGCATTTGCTATGAGGTTTGCAGGTTTGATGCAGTGGAGGTACAGTAGTCATGGCAGATAAGATCAAGATCACCATAGATGGCAAAGAGATCTCGGTCCAGAAGGGATCATACCTCCTTGATGCAGTAAAGAAGACGGGCGTCACTGTTCCGACCCTTTGCCATCACAAGGATCTGACGCCAACGGGGACCTGCCGACTCTGTTTGTGTGAGGTTGAAGTCCGCGGTCGGAGAAAGCTCGTCACTTCATGCAATTACCCTGTGCGGGAAGAAATAGAGGTGTACACCAACTCCGAACCGGTGGTGAATCACCGTAAGATCCTCGCTGAGATGTATCTGGGACGGTGGCCCAACGTGCCTGCCATCAAGTATGTTGCCGAGATGTGTGGGATCACGGAGTCCCGGTTCACCAGCAACCTGACGGATGAGAATCCCCAAGCTTGTATTCTCTGCGGGCGCTGCGTCCGTGCATGTCGTGAGTTTGCGCTGGAGAAGATCATCGATTTCGCCGGGCGCGGGATCAAACGGCATCTCACCATGCCCTTCGGAGAAGTCGACCCACATTGCATCGGGTGTACCGCGTGCGCATTTGTGTGTCCGACGGGAGCCATTGAGATCGTTGACGATCTCAATCACCCCCTGGATCCTCAGATGATCCGTGATCACGGCATGAAGGTGAATGCCGAGATGGCTGTCCTGGACAAGGATCAGTGCAGAATGCGTGAAGTCGGAACCGCCAACATCGTGGATGTGATGGATGCATATGATCTCCTGCCCGTCCACAACTATCAGTTCGGGACTCATCCCGAGACATGGAGAATCAACTCCAAGATGCTGAAGGCGCGATACTTCACCCAGGGACAGGCGGATGGCTGTTGGAAAGGCTGCTCCATGGCCTGCGCCAAGACCATAGACGACTTTGAACTCAAGACAGGTCCCTACAGAGGTCAGAAAGTATGTGTGGATGGGCCGGAGTATGAGACCGCCGCCGGTGCGGCAAATATGGGATGCTTTGATGCTGATTTTTTGGCAGAGTTCAACTTCTACTGCGACACCTATGGTATCGACACGATCTCGGCCGCTACCACAATCGCATTTGTCATGGAGAGCTTTGAAGCCGGGGCCATCACTACAGAGCATACGGGCGGCCTGGAGCTCCATTTCGGAGCAACGAATGAAACTCTGGAGCTGCTGCATCAGATGGCCGATGGAAGAGGTTTTGGCGTTGATGTCGGCCAGGGGATTCGCTGGCTCAAGCAGAAATGGGTCAAGGAGTATGGCGCTGATCCGGACTTTCTCCATGATATCGGCATGGAGTCGAAAGGGCTGGAGACCTCCGAGTATGTGTGCAAGGAATCATTAGCCCAACAGGCAGGATATGGCATGGCCATCAAGGGGCCGCAGCATGATGAGGCTTGGCTCATATTCATGGACATGGTCAACAATCAAATCCCAACCTTCGAAGATAAGGCCGAGGCCCTGCATTATTTTCCTCTCTGGAGAACATGGTTCGGCCTCATGGGGTTATGTAAGCTATGCTGGAATGATGTCGTGCCGGCGGATAATTATGCCACTGACGAGCCACATAAGATACCTGAGCATGTTGACAATTACTTCAAATTCTTTGAGGGCATGACAGGAATTGAATTGGATGAAAGCAAGATGCTCGATCAATCGGCACGAGTCTACAATCTGCAGCGTGTAATGTGCCGGATGCTGGGCTACGGGGCACGTGAGGATGATCATATGCCCTACCGAGCAATGGGCCCTGTGACGGTGAAGGAATATGAATCACGAGCAGAGCGCTACGACAAGCAGTTGAAAGAAATCATCGGTGTGGATCCTGACGGCAAGATTACTGAAGAGAGAGTAGGGATTCTCCGTAGATATCGGGAAGACCAGTATGAGAAAGTCATGGATGCGGTGTACATACGCCGTGGCTGGACAAGAAACGGCGTTCCGAAGATAGAAAGACTCAGAGAGCTGGGTATCGACTTGCCTGAGCTGGTCGTCATTGTGGAGAAGGATCAGGAGTAGTCGAGTGCCGGGGCGCGTATGACCGAGGGGCTATTCGCCAGGAATGTCCCGGGCATGAGGAGAGTCCTGCAACAAGCATGCGTGGGAATCGCCGGCTGCGGTGGGCTTGGATCCAATGCAGCAGTAGCTCTCGCCCGTGCCGGCATCGGTCATCTGATCCTCGCAGACTCCGACCGTGTGGAACTGTCGAATCTGAATCGGCAATACTTCTTCCAGGGGGATATCGGCAGGAACAAGACAGAAGCCCTGAGTGAGCATCTGAAAGCCATAGACCCGGATATCCGGCTAGACGTGCATATCCGTGAGATCAGTCCAGAGAACGTTGCCAAGCTTTTTGGCAAGGCCGACATCCTTATAGAAGCCTTCGATCGGGCAGATGGGAAGATGTGGCTGATAAGGAGTTGGTGTATGGCATTCCCAGATCGTCCCATCATCAGCGGAAATGGTGTAGCCGGGTTGGGGCGTACGAACGAACTAGGTGTCACGCGCACCGGGAATATTATTTTCTGCGGCGACATGGAGTCGGATCTCGATCTAGGGCTATGTTCGGCCCGGGTCGCCATCGTGGCGAACATGCAGGCGAACGTGGCCATCGAGCTTCTCATGAGCTGAATTCCCCATGATAGTGGTCAACGAGAGAACGAGGCTCGAATGGCGCGACGGGATGACCGCTCAGGACGTGCTGGATGCCATGGGCTACCGCTTCTCTCTGATTACCGTCACAATAAACGGTGAGTTTGTCCCCAAAGATGACTACGACGAGCACAGAATCCCCGACGGAGCAGATGTGAGGGCAATCCACCTCCATCATGGTGGATGAGCGTGAAGATACCGATCTTCTCAGCGCATCCATGCCCGGAGGGATTCCAGAGGTCCGAGGATGGGAACTCAAGCCAGCAGCAATGTGACTCTTGGCTCCACTTCGCTACGCAGTTGGAGCGCTGGAGTGATTGAATGATGAGGGAGGGTAGTTCGGGCAGATGAAGAGAGATTCTTCGCTCCTATCAGTCGCTCAGAATGACAGCGGCAGTGCATGGGCCGATAGGTTGATCATCTATCTTCGGTCAGGGGCTCGGCTTGCCCCTTACCTCAAACCTGATGTGGACCAATACACTCGCCGACTGAAGGTGGCAGGAGGTTAGGCTCATGGCCCTCATCCTGCGCCATCTCCTCGAGGCGGGAAACGATTCGAAAAGGCTCGGTGACAAGATGAGAAGAGGCGAAATTCTTATCGATCTGTTGATCTTCGTGCTTCTCGCGGGGAGCCATTTCGGGAATCTCAGCTCTCCCGCCGAAAACCAGGATGTGGGCGGCATTACGTACAACGCCATGCTGCTGAACCACGACATGGTACCGTACAGGGATTCCTTCGAGCAGAAGCTGCCAGGATCCTTCTTCATCACCGCCGTCATTATCCGTCTGTGCGGCGCCTCTGTGATCGGGCTCAATCTCTTTGCCTTGCTCTGGAACATGCTCCATCTGGCGGTCATCATGTGGGGAGCGAGGCGGCTCTGGGGTCCAGGACCAGCCCGTTGGGCCGGGTTCGCGTTCGTCCTCGCCACGACAGCCCCTGCGGCAGAGGGCATGTGCCCCAACTACGAATTCTGGATGGGCCTGCCCACCACCACAGGCCTGGTACTGCTCCTTTGCACAAGAGGAGGGTCTCCAATCCGCCTATTCTGCGCAGGCTTCCTTGTCGTCGCGGGAATACTGATAAAGCAGCAGGCGGCCTTCAGCGCCGTAGCCCTTCTCATATGGATCATCGCCTTGATGAAGGCCAATCCTCGAGACACCTTGAGGCAGATTCTCTCCCTGGGAGTGGGCGCCTTGGCTGCCATTCTTCCGATCCTGTGTTTTTTCTTCGTGAAAGGCGAGCTGTGGACATTTCTCTCCATGATCAATCCACGGACAGCACTGGTGTACGCCGCCGGGAATCAAACCCCGGTATCCTTGCTTTGGAAAATCATGCGGCAGGAGACCACGAAAGTGGTGCACGATATGCCCATCCTCTACTATGCGGGCACCGCATTCCTTTGCCACAGCGGGTGGCGCGCCCTCAGCCGCAGAGGTGGAGACTTCACTCGATGGTTTCTTGTATGTTGGATCCTGGGCGCGGCGGTGGGGATCACCGCAGGTATGCGGTTCTATGCCCACTATTACCTGCAGATCGTCCCACCTCTTTGCTTGGCGGTGGGCTGGTTGGCGGCACAGATCACCCCCTCACCGAGGAGCGCCCCATCCCAGTTCGTGGCAGCGCTGCTATTGGTATCGGTCCTGGTCTGGTCGTCCATGGATGACACGTTGCATCACGCACGCATGGGCTGGTGGCAGCTGAAATTCGCCGCCTTGGGGCGGGAGATGCCGGGCACGGCCGAACAGAGAGTCGCTACTATCATCAAGACAGACACACCAGAGGATGCCACCATTCTGGTCTGGGGCCATGCCGAAAACATGTATTTCCTCTCGGACCGCCTTGCCCCTACTCGATACTACAAGTACTGGGCATTCTTGACCCCGCCTCCAGCCACCTACGGTGCGCCAGTGCTCAATCCCGCGGCAACTCGGCATGCCGAGCAATTCCTGCGGGAGATCTCGGAGAGCCCGCCGGCGGCGGTGGTCATTACCTCCGCTCTGAACAGCGCCACGGTTGATATCTTTCCTGCATTCAAGAACCGGCTCGAGCAAGGATACAGGAGAGAAGCCATAGTCGATCACCTGGAGCTCTGGCTGAAAAGACCTTTTCCCGGATCCGGACAGACGCGGCGCCGGGACGAGCAATGAGAGAATTCTGGGCAAGCCGGTGGGTGATCCCGGTGGTCATTTCGGCTGTCCTGGGATACCTGTTGCTCGGCGAGCACGGCCTTGCGCTCATCAAAGGACGTATCGCCCAAACGTCAGTACCAGGGCTTGCCATATTCCTCGTACTCTGGCTGCTCTCCACCGTGGCACGATCCCTCATCTACTTCATCCTCCTGCAGAGACGGGTCCGCTGGGTCCAGCTCATTCCGCTCATGTGGGTTCGAAGTTTCGCTGTTGATCTCCTGCCGGCCCGGGGAGGACTCGCCAGCATCCCTGCCGCCATGAAGCTTGTATGGCGGATACCTGTTTCCTCGGGAATCGCCTGTTTGGCGGGGGCAACCATAGTAGAGGTTGTCTCGTTGGGCATTGTGCTCCTCGTGGCCTTGACGTTTTTCTCTCGCGACCTGCCCCCTGGCTGGGCGCCTGTGCTCACCGCGGGGGGAGCTCTGTGTGTGCTTACCCTCCCAGTGGCGCTGTATTTCGCAAGCAGACTCACAAGGCTGAAGGGCCAAGGAAGAACCAGCGGCGCCATCAAAAGGGTGGCTGATGAGACGTATCTGCTGAAGGAGCAAGGAAGGCTTTTTCCCACCCTCGGCCTGACGATCCTGACGCGAATCTTCAAGTACGGCGGTCTCTACGCCTTGTTTAGAGCGCTCGTCCCGCGTGGCTTGAATCCGGTTGCCTTCCTCTCCGCCATGATCGCCGCGGAAGCGACGTCGACGCTCCCCGTTCAGGGACTCGCAGGGGTGGGCACGTGGGAGGCGGCATGGGTGGAGGTCTCTTCCAAATTGGGACTGACCAGTGAAGTGGCCGTATCATCAGGCTTTAGCATGCATCTGCTCGTCCTGGCTTGGGAGATCCTCATGGGAGGAGCAGGGCTCATGCTCCTGTTCAGGCTCTATGGGAGGCATCGGCGGTGAATCTGCGAAGAACTGCTCATAAGCTACGCTGCCGACTTTTGCGGCTCCTCGCGGGCTTCGGGCAGACAGGTCCGGAGCTCCTGCTTCTGGGGGACAGCTTGACCGCCGCATGCTATCCCGTCTTTCTCGCACGGCTCCTCCACCAGGCGGGCATGAATTTTCGGCTCCGCATTATCGCCCGGTGCGGGGCCACCAGTGCGGAATTGGCGGACATGGTGGAACATCAGCAGGGCGGAAAGCCTAGTCCCAAGCATGGGGTCGCCGGAGCGGTGATACTTGTCGGGGGAAATGATCTCAAGAGGACTCCGACATCAGACCCTGATGAATTCAACGCCAATATGCAGAGGATCACTGCTCTCGTTCGGCAGAGATGGCCGAATGCCTTCGTGATTCTCTGTACGCTCCCCACCCCCGGTTCACACCCCGCATTGCCCAAAGATGCCGCCACCCTGGCCACAGATCAGTTGAATCCCCGCATCCGGGAGGTTGCCACGTCGATTGGTGGGGTCGTATGCGAGCTTGAGAACCTCTATATCCATGCGGAACAGCTCAGGCCCGACGGCATTCATCCCTCGTTTCCCGGAGACCGGCTCTTGGCAGAGGAAGTATTTCGAGCCATAGCTCGGTGCAGGAAAAATAATCCTGAGGAGAGAAGATCATGAGCAAAAAAATCGAGAATCCGTTCCTCTTTATTGAGGGCTACAACTGCTTTGGCTGTGGCCCGCGTAATGCGGCCGGCCTCAGGATGAAGTTCCACTATGACGAGGCAACAGAGGAGGTCTTCTGCAAGCTCACACCCCGCGCGGAGCACTGCGGGTACCCCGGTGTTCTCCACGGGGGAATACAGGCCACCATGCTGGATGAGGTTGCCTATTGGGCCGTGCACCAGGCCACGGGAAAGCCGGCGCTCACCGCGAGAATGGAACTCGACCTCAAGAAAGCCGTGACTATTCCTGCTGAAGTGGAAGTGCGCGCCAAAGTGGAAGCAGTACGCAAGAGAATTGTGAAGGTCCAGGCGAAGCTCCTGGTAGACAACGAATTAAAGGCACAGGCGAAGGTCACCTACTTCCTGGCGGACCCCCGGGTCTGGAGCATGGTGGCGGGTAATGGGATGGCAGCGTTGGCCGAGAAGCAAGGGAAGAGAGATTGACGCCCCACGGTGATATAGCCCGCACTTCTTGCCAGCTTCCTGCTGCGACGGCCGATATGGCTCTGTCTGCTTTGTTATGCTCCGTTCCGTCTTCGCTACGGCTACGACGTGACAAGCAGCCTCCAGATACTTCGCTGTCGCTCAGCACAGGCTCCTCGCAGAGGATACGCCTTCGGGCTTCGCCACGGCGGAGCCAGGCTACGCCCTGACAGAGCCGGGGTCCTCGGTCGCAAGCCTTGCAGCCACAACCATTTCTCCCGTCTCGCGACGAAAGCTGGTGAGAAGTGCGGGTTAACGCTGATTGTGGAGCGGCGTAGAATGAATTGCTGTTCTTTCGATTGCATTGTCTATTCCTCAACTGAGCTGCAATGATATGAGGATTTTCAGTTGCTACTGAGAGTACTTCTTCTCTTGGCCTTCCTGGGTGTCACTGCACGACTGCTCAAAGGGAGGATCGGTCTTGCCTTTGTGATCTCGGCGGTGGCGGCAGGCCCCCTCCTTGGCATGGATCTCGTGACCACCATCACCCATATGGGAGCCTCGGTGGCGTCGATCTCCTGTCTGCGTCTGGTCATCTTCGTGGCATCCATCATGTTCCTCAGTGGACTGATGGCCGCCGTAGGGTCATTGGAGCAAGTGGGAGAAGCGGTCCGCGGCTTTCTGGGCAGTGCACGGGGAGGCATGGGGCTGCTTCCAGCCCTGGTAGGTCTCCTTCCAATGCCTGGAGGGGCTCTGTTCAGCGCACCTCTCGTTGACGCCGCTGCCTCAGGTACCACCATCGACAAGACCAGACGAGCGGTGTCAAACTTCTGGTTCCGCCATATCGGGGAGTTCTGGTGGCCGCTCTATCCTGGCGTCATCGCTGCCTTGGAGTTATCGAATATCCAATGGTCTACATGGGCGATACGGATGATGTTGCTCTCACCTGTGGCAGCTGCAATCGGCTGGATCTTCATTCTCAAACCCGTGGCACGGCAGGACGTGGGCACCGGCCGGAATAGCCGCGCCGCTCTGGCCCTTGCCAAGGGAATGATGCCGATCCTTCTGGTGCCTCTGGTGGTGCTCGTGGCCAATCTTGCCAAGCTGGTGATCCCTGGCTGGAGACCCGATAGCTGGGTGGTTCTCTTGCTGGGAGTAGGCGCCGCTATTATCTGCGTGGCAACCCGATGGCGGCCTTCCCTCCCACAGTGGAGAGCCGCGTTCCAGAAAGACCGGATGCGTAGCATGGCCTTCCTTATCATAGCTCTCATGGCCTACAAAGGAGTTATTTCGGAGAGCAACATGGCGGCAGGTATGGCCGAGGAGCTCGCTTCCGCCGCAGTGCCGGTTCTTTTCATCGCCTCCGTGATTTCCTTTTTCGGCGGTCTGGTGACTGGAATCGCCGTGGGCTTTGTGGGGGCCACATTCCCCATTATCGTTGCATTGTTCTCCAACTATCATTTGGACTACACCGTCTCGATGGGGATCGCGTATGTCTGGGGATTCATCGGAATGATGGTCTCTCCCATGCACCTTTGTCTTCTCGTGACAAAGGTGCACTTCCGAGCGGATTGGAAGCCCCTCTATAAGCTCTTGATTCCCGTGGCCCTCCTCACCGGCATTGTCTCAACCGCGGTCCTTTGGGGCACCGAATTAGTCCATCACTATGCAATGAATGATGCGCTCATATCGCGCCACCATGGAGTGGGAATCGTAGGAACGCTTCGCCGGGGCAAAAAAGACAAGCTCTTCGCATTACGGCTGCCGGG
Source organism: Candidatus Fermentibacterota bacterium (assembly GCA_030620115.1). GTDB lineage: Bacteria > JAFGKV01 > JAFGKV01 > JAFGKV01 > JAFGKV01 > JAUXFG01. Next base: position 16,112 of record JAUXFG010000010.1, on the reverse strand, counting down.
CAGCATAGAGGCCCCATTCCTACCAGGTAAAGACGGCGCGAGACGGTGGCCCTTGCTCCACGAAGATGGGAGGACTATCGCTTTCCTCGAGAAAGACGACGCCTGGCGCCTCCGCATTGGTGATCTCGAGGCGGCGCGCGCGGTGACGGTTGCAGACAGTATCTCGGACGCTCCGGCATGGCTTTTTTGGAAGCCGGATGCGCCACCCACGCTCACCGCATGTTGCCGGACCGTCCATGGAAGCCGCGAGCTATTCATGTGGAGGGAGGGCGACGCCGTTGCGACCAAGCTGGTCCAGGCCCGAGGAGCGCATTGCCCCTTCTGGATCGGAGACAGCTTGGCCTTCTTCCTTCCGGCTGAGGCTTGTTGGGAGCTTGGCACCTACAGCCTTCGCGCAGATAGTCTGCAGATGCTCTGCACGGGACTTCCCGACCTCGTACCCATTGATTGCGTATCACATGACTCACGTCTGGCATACGTGGCCACAGCCCCACACGAGCAGCCCCCGCGGGGAAGACTCCAGGTGCTCAGTATGAGCACCTGGGAGCTGCAAGAGATTGATCTGGGCGTATCGGATCTCAGGGCGCCCGCCTGGTCAGCCAATGGGGATCTATTCTTTCTTGCCGGCCTGAACAGTGCCCAATACCTGATGCAGTTTACTCCGGGGAATCCCGCTATTCCGGAGCTCTGTTCCCTACAGGTGACAGTACGCGGGGCAGTGCTCCTGCCAGATGAGCACCTCATCATCGGCATCGCTCCCAGGAAGCAGGCAGGAAGCCCCTATGATCTCGTCATGGTTGGGTGGGATGGCGTAATCATACATCGCGTGTCAAAGAGAGGAAAGAGCTTCTGGGGAGTATCCGCCACCGTGACCCCCATAGACCCCGATCAGGGAAGGCGCACGGATGCCCTGGCGCAGAGAAGGGCCAGCTGAATTCCGTCACGGAAGAATCGCATCTTGCTTTGTCCCGCTTTCCGTTCCTGATAGTGCACAGGAAGTTCGAGCATGTGCAGTTTTCTGCTCGCCACGCCGAAGAGCAGATCAAAATCCCCCCACCCTCTGCCGGTGAGCTTGATCTTGTCCGCATCTTCCTTGTATAGTGCTTTCGTGCCGCAGAGAGTGTCGGTACATCGTTGTCCAATGAGAATACTGAAGAGGATGCCGAACAATTTGTTCCCAATCAGTCGCCAGATTGTGCATGCTCCGACCTCCTGAGGGTAAAGCATCCGGGTCCCATTGATGAACTCCGCCCGATCCGCAGCCAGTGCTCGGTAGAAGTTCACCAGTTCCTCGGGCAGCACGGCCATGTCCGCATCGAGAATCATGACAATGTCACCGGATGCGCCGCGAAATCCCTCCCTCACCGCGTGAGCTTTCCCTCGTCGCGGTGAGTAGGAGATGAGCCTCAGAGATGATTCTTTCTCTTGTTTCTCTCGTACAATGTCGGCGGTGCGGTCACTGGACCCGTCATCCACAACCAAGATCTCCGTCCGGGATCCCATGGATGGCACCCGTGTGATGCATTCAGCCACGTTTTCCTGTTCATTATGGCATGGAATGACCACGGTCACACTTGGCTCGGGCCTGTGAGGATCCGAAGGCACGCGGGCGATGACGTAACCCATGAGTCCAAGATTCCTTATCACCGGAATCCTCGGGAGCACAGTATTGATGATATGCGCCACCACTGGTATGGGAAGCGGGCAGAAAACTTTGTAGCCCTCTTCTATAACCCTGCATCCGGCCAGCTCGCAGAGATTCGACACGTCTTTTGCAGTGAGATAGTTGTAGCGTCTGTCTTTCGGCCGGAGCCCAAGCTTGATGAACAGCCCGACCAAGGGCACCCACACAGGGTTCATGAAAGTGAAGACAAGCTTTCCCCGGGGACACAACCATTCGCAGATGCTCTCCACCGCTTTGAGACACTCGTCCTCTTGCTCAAGAAGATGGCATGCAATGGCATAGTTGAACCGCCGTTCGGGTACGGCAGTCACTACTTCTTGCTCAAGGATCTCGATTTCAGGATGACGAGTTCGGCAGATCTCGGCAAAGAAACCGTCAGGTTCGAGCCCTAGCGCCTCTCGCGGCGCCACGGAGGCAATCATGTCTCCTGTCCCACAGCGTGGTTGAAAGACGGCTTCGCCGGGAGGAATGATTCGCTGATGGAATACCCGCAAGGAACGCAGCAAGTAGCCGGTGATTTTTCGCCACCTCTCCAGCCGTCTGCGTTCCCTGATGAGGCTCTCTTGAAACTGACCGGGATCCCTCATCTTATACCAAGGACAGTCATGTCAATCTGTTCGGGCGCGGAGGAAGTACGGTAGTTGGAAAACATGCATATTCTCGTTGAGGACAGTATGGAGTTGCGTAAATACTCGCTCGTTATCGTAAAAGTATCAACTCGTTGGTTACTTTGGACTATCTCAGAATCCCAGAAACACTTCACCAAAAGAACGAAAGAGATGTGTAACATCAGTAAACGAACGAATCATCTTGCCTGTTTCCCATATATATCCAGGTCTCAAGTAGTAACGGATGTAGAACATTGACGACATCTTTTCCAGCTGCTCACCACTAATCGCTTCGCAGATCGCATTGTGGCCAGAGTAATGATGGAAATCCTCAAAATCCTCATCTCTCCATTTCTTCCCGGCTTTTCTGTAAAGAGCTGTCCCCGGATATGGCTTTGTGATACAGAAGCTGACAAACTCAGCCTTCAGCTTCTTGGCAAACTGGAACGTTGCTTCTATGTCTTCCTTTTTCTCCCAAGGATGGCCCATCATCACATATGTCTTGAGGTGGATACCTGCTTTCAATGTATCCCTGGTCGCCTGTTCCACGCGCTGCAGGTTCAGCTCAGCCCTTCCCAAGCGCCGAAGCGACTCTTCCGAACTCGATTCCACGCCGTAGCCAATCATATAACAACCAGAGTCAGACATGATTTCGAGGAGCTCTGGATCAACTGTGTCCACTCTTGTCGTGATATTCCACTTGAAGCCGAACTCCTTCAAGATCCCGCATAGTTCAATGGTCCGCTGTCTGTCCCATGTAAACACGCTGTCCCAGAAATTGATATCCCTGATCCCTCTTTCTTTGAGGTACTCAAGCTCTGTACGGACATTCTCCAATGGATCCAACCTAACAGCATGCTTGAATATGTGGTTCAGGGCACAGTAAATACAGTGCCCAGGGCATCCCCGTGCGGTTATGGTGGAGATGGCAGGTCTTAACCGGTGTCCGGCAGGAGAAGGCACATAGTCAGACGTATCAACTAGATGCCATGCCTTGACTGGAAGCCTATTGAGATCCATCAGCTCTGGCTCGAACGAAACGAATTGATCATTGTCCAAGTATGCCACACCAGGAAACTCCGGCTTGCGGCCGTTGTCTATGGCCTCCAAGAGGTTTGCCATGCTATTCTCGCCTTCACCAAGGATAACATAATCGAACTGACCCGAGCGAAGAGACATCTCCGGCAGAGCCGTGGCATGGATCCCTCCAAAAACAATTGGCGCCTTGGTTTTGGATTTGAGGGCCGCCGCCGTCTCTTTTGTGGATAGATAGTTCGCCGTACTCGCAGCCAGGCCAACCACATCCGGTTCCAACGCCAGAATTGCCTCGGCTGCACGTAGGGGGTCGAGCCGTTTTCCGTAGGCGTCCAAAATCCTTACGTCGTGGCCCTCCCTCTCGAGATATGATGCGATATACATTACACCAAGTGGCGGCATAATGCCGTGCATTTTGATTGCCCTCTTATCAACTCTTGGGTAAGCGGAAGATAGTACTACCCTCACGAGCTATCACCATCCAATCCTGTGGATCTATATGAAATGCAGAAAGACATAGTCAGGAGAGATCACTGGAGCGTTCAACACCAGTCTGAAGCAGAGCGCAGCCACAGCTGTCCCAAAGGACGTAGGATCGGACCTGGTTGATCCTGTCTGGAGCGAAAGTAAACAGCTGGCATCTCCTGTCCCGGCGCAGATAACGATTCTCCAGATCTTGGCAACTCAGCTGCAGTTGTCAGCTTTCGAAGACCAACTTGTTCCGCCGCTGAACTTGCTGCGAAAAGGAACGACGCTTCACAGTTCGTGTCAAGAAGCCCGCACCGCCGTCATTCCCCGAGGAATTCATCTCCAGAGAAACGAATGTCCTCCTCCCCCAGGAAAGAACGAGAGGAAGCATGGCCACTGCAGATGATCTATCTATCCCGCTGTTTCCAGGGGCCTATCCCACAGATGAGTTCACACTGTCCGTTTTGATGCATCTGCACAAGATGTATAACGACCCAATCCTTGGGAGATGCTTCACCACTTCAACCTCGAATTTCCTTCGAAGCGAGCTGATGATAGTCGCATGATCGGTGGGATGGAGCCGCTTGTGATCGAAACCAATGAGATCAAAGAGCAACGAGGTGAGCCGTGTTCTCGGCGGGAAGCCCACGATGGCCTGACCCCCCACTCGCAGGACGCGATGAAGCTCATCAACTGCCCTGTCAATCTCCACAATGTGCTCCAGAAGGCTCATGGAGAAGACCGCATCAAAAGAATCGTGCGCAAATGGGAGCTCGAGTATCTCTCCCCTCGCAAGATATAACGTCAGTCCTTTCCCCTGTAGCATGTGGCGTACCATGCCTCCGTGTTGGTGCATATCGACACCATAGAGGCGGGAGGCATGCCTCGCCAAACGATCAAATAGGAAGCCGCCGCCATAGCCAATGTCGAGGACATCATTGAACTGCCCATTGCCAAGAAGCTTGATGGCGGAGGAAAGCCGCCACCGGAAGAATGAACCTATCACGGGTATCTTGTAGTACGCGGCATTATCCTTTGATCGATCAGCACCATAGACGAGCTTATCCATCGGTTGCTTTGCACCTCGTTCCCGCCGGTGAATAGCCTCGCGCTCGGGCGTCTCGAGTCATCGGTGTGATGGAAAATCGCTGATGAAGTACCTCCAGTCACACTATCGCGCCGCGGGGACTCCGGCATGTGTCAAGAAGCGTCCCATACGGGATCACGGTGACGGCAGAAAGTATCCTTCCATCACCATGTGTCAACTAGGAGTAGTCGCAACGGAATCGTGTTGCTTGCCTTCCCCCAACAGAAGCACCCACCCCGCATCGTTGGCGAATTCGGCACCCTCTTGTGTTTTCCATTCCGGCGGGAATACCGCGACAGCGCATCCACGCTCCCGGGCTTCACGCATGACGGTCTCAAGATCTCTATTGCCATATGCCTTCTTCATCTTTTTCACAAAGACATGCATCTCCAGTAACCGGGGATCTGGCGTATGGACGGCGCCAAGGTCCTTCTCCAGCCCCACCAGGGGCCGACGTGCATAGGCCCGCAGGAAGAGGTATCTCCCATCAGGCGGCGTCATCAGTACATCGAACTTACCCGTATTCGCCCGAAGCCACTCACAGAGCTCTCTGAAATCGGGCGTGTCCTGCATGTGACAGCGGGCTACCGCATCCGAGATATTTATCCCTCGGAGAATCTCCTTCGCCGGGCCGGCGAGATTGGGCCTGAGCGCCAGGCTCAAGAGACAGATCCCCACCCCAAGGAAACGCAGGAGTTTCCGGGGAGATTGCACCATAGCCCTGGCCTGCAGGAGAAGTATCCAGATGTATGAGAAACGGCTCGCACGACTCACGAAGAGTGGAGCCAGACGGGGAGAGTAAACCGCAAACTGCCCGGCCACGCCGGCTAAGAGGGAGACCAAACCGAGGCTGCGGATCAGGGGCCATCCACCTGGGGACGCAGCTCCTCGCAGCAGTAGCGATGCTCCCAGCGCAAGCAATAGCTGCATGAAGAACATCCGGTATTCGGAAAGGGCCTGTCGGACGCTTCCGGGCGCAAGATACGAGAATCGCTCCCTGAACAGGGGCAGCATCTCGTCGGTGACCGCTCCGCGCCCCTCCCATGACAATGCCAAGGGAGCAATCGCGACCACGAACCCGGCAGCGCCCGCAACCAGGAACAAAGGCCGAGTGGGCTCCCGTATGAGCTGCGCACCAAAGGTGAGGGCTGCAAGATGCACGAAACACGTCGGATAGACTTGGGCAAGAATTCCCAAGCTTGCCATGTACAAGATGAAACCGATGGTGGATCGTACGCGCAGCCAGATGAGGATGAGCCAGGGTACGAAGGCCGTTGCCAGATCGTGTGGAACGATGGGTGAATAGTCCCAGCCCCAATGGCCGCCAATCGAAAGAGCGAAACCCCATCCTGAAGCAGCAATAAACGCTGCTCCCCAGGCGCTATTCGTGATCCGGAACCCGAGGAGGTAGGCACCAACGACGAATCCGAAGCTGTAGACGAACCAGATAATCTGCAGAGTCCTCACAAGGGGCGTATTGCTTCGTGTTGAGAGGGAACTCACGAGACGGTAGAGCCTCTGATCCGTGGGGAGTCTTACGTCCATGTCGAAGGAGGCGTCCGGAGCAAGCTCGCCGCGCAGACGAAGAAGCTTCAGGTAATGATAGATACTGTCGGTATTATTCCCGAGGCTGTCCCTTTGCCCCTGCATAAGAACAGGCAGCAGATTGAGGCCAAAGAAGAAGAGGAGAGCCAAGAGCCCTGGGGCACTATGGTCCCCCAGGGCACCCATCCATTGGCGAGGAGCATGCAGGAAACGTTCTTGAAGCTTCATCATCAATTCAATCCACTCCTCGCATGAGGAGACATCGTGTGTTTGCCGTCTCCCACCTCGCGTATGCCCTCCAATCCAAAGATGACGGCCGCGAGGCGTACGTGGCGCATGAACGGCACGAACGCTTCGTCCTGTATTCATCTGGTTCTCCGCGAATAAACGTCCGGTATTCATCACTTGGCAAGCAGTATGCGGCAGAATGGATATATGGGGGAATGCCATCTTGCCGCGCGCAGCCAATCGAATGAATCCGGCAGAACTCATCCAGAGTGAGTCATGTTGGCAGTCTCGCCTGCCAGCTTGGCCGCCTGTCATTCTCGGTCAGCAAATCATGCGCGGGAATCCATTGCAGTTCCATGGGTTTGTCGGCAATTGAGCGCGGCACGATAGTTGCAATTCTGAGGTGTTTGCTACTATAGCAAGATGAACAATTCACCAATATCATTGATTTGATACCGAAAAGGAGGAAAAACATGGGTAAGGTCATAGGCATAGATCTTGGAACGACGAATTCGTGTGTCGCGGTCATGGAGGGAGGCAATCCAGAGGTTATCCCCAACGCTGAAGGCGGACGGACAACCCCGTCAGTGGTTGCCTTCACCAAGGATGGCGAACGGATCGTGGGCCTTGGGGCCAAACGCCAGGCCATTACGAACCCGGCCAAGACGATATTCTCCATCAAACGATTCATGGGGAGGAAGTTTGATGAGGTGAAGACGGAAATCATTGAGGTCCCCTTTGAGACGATCAAGGGGGCCGGTGGGGATGCGCGGGTGAAGATCGGGCCAAAGGAATACTCTCCCCCGGAGATCTCTGCCATGATACTGCAGAAAATGAAGCAGACGGCGGAGGATTATCTCGGCGAGAAAGTAACCGAGGCAGTGGTCACCGTCCCGGCATACTTCAATGATTCCCAGCGCCAGGCCACCAAGGATGCGGGAAAGATTGCGGGCCTCGAGGTAAAGCGGATCATCAATGAGCCCACTGCGGCATCCCTCGCCTACGGGCTCGACAAGAAGAAGGATGAGAAGATCGCCATCTATGATCTTGGCGGTGGAACCTTCGATATCTCGATACTGGAGCTCGGTGATGGCGTGTTCGAGGTGAAAGCAACCAACGGCGACACTCATCTTGGCGGTGATGATTTCGACCAGCGGCTCATGGACTGGGTTGCTGAGGAGTTCAAGAAAGATCAGGGGATCGATCTGCGTAAAGATCCTATGGCGCTTCAGCGGTTGAAGGAAGCCGTGGAAAAAGCGAAGTGTGAACTCTCCTCGACACTCCAGAGTGAGATCAACTTGCCCTTTATCACTGCTGATGCGAATGGCCCGAAACACCTCACCAAAACCCTTACCAGGGCCAAGCTGGAGCAACTAGTGGAGGATCTCGTGCAGCGCACGACCGCTCCCTGCAAGAAGGCATTGCAGGACGCGGGGCTCACCGCGCAAGACATCGACGAAGTCATTCTTGTGGGCGGGCAGACGAGGATGCCTCGGGTGCAGAAGCTTGTGGAGGAGCTTTTTGGCAAGGCCCCGCATAAAGGTGTCAATCCCGACGAAGTGGTGGCCATCGGCGCCGCCATCCAGGGCGCCGTGCTTTCGGGTGAAGTCAAGGACGTCCTCCTCTTGGACGTGACCCCGCTCTCTCTTGGCATCGAGACACTGGGAGGCGTATTCACCAGGTTGATCGAGCGCAACACGACGATCCCCACACGAAAGAGCGAGACATTCACCACTGCCGAAGACAGCCAGACAACAGTGGAGATCCATGTGCTCCAGGGTGAACGCGAGATGTCAGTCTATAACAAGAGCATCGGAAGATTCCAACTCACCGGCCTCCCGCCTGCACCACGAGGCATGCCGCAGATCGATGTCACCTTTGATATCGATGCGAACGGTATTCTCAACGTCTCTGCCAAGGATAAGGCCACGGGCAAGGAGCAGTCTATCAAAATCGAAGCCTCTTCTGGTCTCAGTGACGCGGAGATCGATAAATTCGTCCAAGACGCGTCTTTACATGCTGACGAAGACAAGGCAAAGAAAGAACTCGTCCAGACGAAGAACAAGGCGGATCAGCTTGTCTACCAGACGGAAAAGAATCTCGAAGAAATGAAGGACAAGCTTGATGATGTGACCCGCGGTGAAGTTGAGCAGCATGTTCAGACCCTGAAGGAGACCCTCAAATCCGAGGATGAGCCCAGGATTAAGGAGGCAACCGAAAGCCTGATCAAGGCATGGCATCAAGCCGCCGGCAAAGTATACGAAACAGTATCTAGTCAACCTGGTCAGGCTGGTGAAGCGCCAGAGCAGGGTACTCCCGGCGAAGAGCCTTCCGCAGGAGGCGCCGATTCGGATTCCGGCCCCATTGATGCCGATTTTGAGGTGGTAGACGAGAAGTAAGCAAATGCCTCGCCCTCAAAGGCGAGGCATTTGTAGGGGCACGGCATGCCGTGCCCTTCGAGACGAGAGCCGATGAGAAATGCGGGTCATGGCGGCTCCGAGCCGACCAGTTGACTTGGCAAGGCGAGGATGTGATATTTGCGCGCTTTTGAACTTGGCGGGAGTCCGCCCTTGAATATACTGACCTCGTAGGCCTGCCTTGGCACGGCTGTTTTTTCTTGTCCGATCCCTTTTTCGATCGTTCATTCAGCTATGAGAATAAAGGAGTCCGGATTGATGATCCGAATGCATCCGCCCAACTCCAAGGATCCCCTCACTGTCCATCCACTGCCGGTCCTATCCTTGGTTCCTTCGGCCGAATATGCCCTCCGATTTTCCAAGGTGAAATTCGATAGGGAAGCGATTATCGAGAGATTGATGAAAGGGAAACCCCGTGTTGCGGTACTTGTAGGGGCGCCTGATCATCCGACCCATATCAACGACTCGGCTGTTGCTCGCCTCGTGATTCACGCGCTCTGGGACAAAGGAGCCGTTCCATTTCTGATGACTATTCCCGGTATCAGCCAGATGGCTGCCATGGGCCATGGGGGCATGCATTTTGACCTCGCTACCAGAAATACGACCACGGCCCTGGTGGTGGCTCATCTCGAAGCACACGGGTATGACGCCGCTATCTCCCTTGCGTCTGGGGAATTGCAGCCCGTGGCCGAACTCGCCGCGTTCATAGAAGTGGATATCTACCGAAGAAATACCAAACGGGCGCCGTTCTTTGCCATGTTCATCCCGCCCCCCGTGGGCAGTGATCGATCCCTCCCGAAAAACGTGAAGGATCTACTGAAACCTCTAAGAGACAAGATAGAGAATCCCGGCCTAAGGAAGGAGCTCGAATTCCTGCTCGCAGCCCGACTAAGGCCAAACATCTACCCGATGTTCTATAAGCTTCTTGAATGCCTCGCCTCCCGGAAGATATTGGGTAAAGCTCGCCGTGACGAACTCCTATTGGCCATAGCATCGGCGCTCTGCGAGAAGCCGGGCCCTCCGCCGTTCATGGAGAATTCAAACACGAATCGAGTGGTTCTTCACGGTTTGGGCCTGGTGCCACAGGGCATGGAGCTTCTGCTGAAACCGCCTGAACAGAAGATACTTTCGAGAATTGTGGCTTCTTTCTTGAGAATCGTCGGTTCCCGGAAGGATGAGCTCAGTGTCTCTCGCGTGGCAGCCGCGAATCGAGAAAACTCGGTGAGGCTCTGGGCTACCATGAGTGGTGCCACTGACTGGTCACTCCACTTCGCGTACATCACCAGCTTCATGGACATACCAGAGGAAGACCAGCTGACACCCACGTATATCTCTTCCCTCTGCGCGGAGACTCCCACCCTTGGGCTCTTCCCACCGGTGGGGGAGCCGAGCCTCCACCAGTGGGCCACCGAGATCGCAGCCAATCGCGCGGGCGGGCTTGATACCGTGCTTCGGGCGCTTCGGGAGACGGATCCGGACCTCGTGGTAGACGCGCCCACCATTGATCAATCGTGGGATGAAAGGCTGGCAAGTGCGTTGGAGCCCGACGGGGTGTTCGTGCCAAAGGAACCGAAATCGGAGAGCATCGGCATAGTGGAGCTGCGAGGTAATTTTTGTGAAAGCTCCGTGGCACGGATCGCCGGTCTCGCAGAAGAGGAGATGGAACGCTTCGACAAGAAGACATACCTGGCCGTCTTCTACTATAATGAAGAAGACGCACTCTCCGATCTCTTTGAGAGCAGTGAGCTATTGGAGAAGGTAAAGACCATTGTGACCATGGATGACCTCCTTAGCCTGTTCTCATTAAACTATCCGGACCGTTTGGATGATTACAAAGCCTATTCAAAGCTGAAGAAAGATGCGCTATTTGATAGACTCGTTGACGATAAGCTGATGCGCATATTTGTGGTGATCGCCGGTGAAGGCCCGGTGGCCAACGGGATGCGCCAGGTCTACTATCCGGCAGAGTACCTTCACAGGGATGTCCGCCTTCGGCACATCACCGTCTTATGCACCGACGGGCGCATCTCGGGCAATAGCTGGGGTCCATTCGTAGGTCACAGCTCCCCTGAAGGCATTGAGGGTGGCGGAATCGCCGCCATTGAGACCGGAGAGTTGGTCTACATCGATTTCGAGAATGGAATCATGAACGCCCTTGACAAGGACAGTTCCTTCGATTTGGGAAAGATCGTGCTCCTCTCCAAGAATGAGATTCAACGGAGGCCGCTTGGGGGCATGCGTCAGAAGAAGATGGTGCAGGACAGGCTCGCACTGCCGCTCTCCTTGCGCAGCGTTTTGAATTCGATCACACCAACGACAAGCGGCGCTGCCCCATTTCTTGGGAGATAATGGCCGAGGTTCCCTGCTGTATATCGGCATCGAAACTTCCTGCGACGACACCTGCGCAGCAGTGGTGGCGGACGAGAAGAATGTCCTCTCTTCCATTGTATCGAGCCAGCACGATTTCCACCGTCCATATGGTGGCGTAGTCCCTGAGGTTGCCGCTCGGCAACACATACGGCTCATCGGGCCAATCATCCAGGAAGCCCTGGATGATGCCAAGGTTTCCTTGTCACAGATCTCAGGGGTCGCCGTCACCACGGAACCAGGCCTCATCGGCTCGCTCCTTGTTGGCGTCAGCACGGCCAAAGGGCTGTGCCTTGGTTGTGGCCTCCCCTTGGTCGCGGTGAATCACCTCCTGGCGCATCTCCAGAGCGTGTTCATGTCATTCGAGGATGTTCCGTTGCCACATGTGAACCTGCTCGTTTCGGGTGGACATACGATCCTCTTCTTGGTCAACGCTCCAGGCGAGGCATCCGTACTCGGTTCCACCTTGGATGACGCGGCAGGAGAAGCCGTGGACAAGGCTGCCAATCTTCTGGGATTAGGTTATCCCGGAGGACCAGCCATGGATTCTCTGGCGGATGAGGGCGATCCATCTGCGTTCCGTTTTCCGCGACCCATGGCAAGAAGAAAAGGCTATGACTTTAGCTTCAGTGGGCTGAAGACCGCATTGGCGGTCTACTTGCAGAAATATGGACCCCCGGAATCAGCGCAGCATGTGAAGGATATTGCGGCCAGCTATCTTGAGGCGGTGGTGGATGTGCTTGTCCAAAAGACGCTCCATGCCGCCCATGCAACTGGTGTTGACGCGGTCGGCGTGACGGGCGGCGTGGCGGCAAACCGGAGGCTCCGCCACCGGATGTCGGATGCATGCGGAAATGCCGGGCTGGCCCTGCTGATACCCAAAGCTTCTTACTGCACGGACAATGCAGCCATGGTAGCAAGTCTCGGCGCCATCTACCTGGATGCCGGGAGGAATGACGGCCTCCATATTGACGCCCGAGCCTCCAGCCGTCTTCCGCGCTGGGAGGTTGTCGAAAAGACGCAACCCTGAACCCTAGGGACGAGGGTTCGATGACGGAGTGAATCGCACATGAGGAGCGTATCCATAGAAAGGAGCATAGAGATACTCCGCCACGGCGGGGTCATCGTGGGTCCATCGGATTCCTGCTATGGGCTCATAGGAGATGCTCTGAACGAAGCAACGGTGCAGCGCATTCTTGCCATCAAGGCGAGGAGCCCATCCCGACCCCCCGCGGTATTCGTGCCGGTCATGGAGCGCATTGACGAGCTGGTTGTTCTTGCACCAACCTCTCGGAGAGCCCTCTTGTCGCTGCTTCCGGGGCCATTCACCGTTCTGGTTGCTGCCACAGACATCACCCCTGCTTGGTTGATGGGCGACAAGGGCCTTCTGGGAATCAGGATGGTCCACTTCGAGCCGCTGAGTATCCTGCTCCGAGAGAGCGGCCTCTTCTTGACTGCGACTAGTGCCAATAGGACAGGGCTTCTCCCCCCGTATCGCATCGAAGACCTTGCTGATCGTTTGGATATTGAGCTTGTTGATGGGATGCTTACCTTTCCGTGCGGTGGCCAACCACCGAGCACGGTGGTGGATGTGACTTCCGTGCCTCCCCAGATTGCTCGGGAAGGAATGCACGGAGCAAGTGAAGTCCAAGAACTCCTAGAGGAGGGAAACGGTGCGAATAGGCATAGCGTCTGATCACGGGGGCTTCCTGCTGAAGGAGCAGGTGAAATCCTTCCTGTTGGCAGAGGGCCACACCGTCCATGATTGCGGAACAGATTCGGAGAATCCGGTGGACTATCCACCTATAATCCAAGAGCTCGCACGCATGGTTGCCCAGAACACCGTGGATCGCGGAGTGGCGTTCTGCGGCTCGGGTCTGGGAGCATCCATGGTGGCCAATAAGGTTCCTGGCGTTCGATGCGCTCTCTGCAGCGAACCCTATTCAGCCGTCCTGTCCCGACAACACAACAATGCAAATGTGCTCGCATTGGGGGGAAGACTCATCGGCAAGGATATGGCTGCTGAGATACTCAGGGTCTGGCTTACTACTGAGTTCGAAGGCGGGCGGCACCAGAGAAGAGTCGACCAGATCCATGCCCTCGACAATGAGAGAGGCATACGGAGAGAATCATGAAGTGCCCGTTCTGCGGACACCCAGAGGACAAGGTAGTTGACAGCCGCGCGTCCAAGGAGGGGCTGGCGGTCCGGCGCAGACGCGAATGCCTCAGCTGTGAGCAACGATTCACCACCTATGAGTATGTGGAAGAAGCAGAGCTCATGGTGATCAAGAAAGATGGACGACGCGAACCGTATGATCGGCGGAACATACTACGCGGAATCCGGATCGCCTGCGGAAAACGGCCGGTGGGCTCCAGAGAGATGGAAGAGATGGTCGACAAGATCGAATCGAGCATTTTCGCGCGGCAGGGTCGTGAGCTCTCCTCCTCAATCATCGGCCAGATGGTGATGGATGAGCTCAGAAAGGTGGATCAGGTGGCGTACGTCAGGTTCGCTTCTGTCTACCGGGAATTCCGCGACAGCGAACAGTTTCTCGAAGAGATCAATAGACTTCTGGGACGACCTTAGCCCCCGCGTTACGACTCACGATAGGAATACAAAATCCCGTAGAGAGATCCCGGAACCGTGGCGCCACCCTCAGTCATTGCGAGGAGAGCAGCGACGAAGCAATCTCATGCTCTCAACTGAGATCGCCGCGCGGAGTTTATGCTCCCTCCGGCCCGTAGGGCCTACGCCCCGGAGGGAGCGAAGTCGAAGTGCTCGCGATGACCCCGGGCCTCAGCAATTCCAAGGAGGGTCCCGGAAGTGTAAGGCACTTCCCGGCCTGTCCTGAGCTTGGTCGAAGGGCCTGTCCTGAAACATCCCAGGATAGCTTCACATTTCGACATCCCATCTTCACTCCATCTGTTGCCTTTGCCACGCTTCTCACCAATCGCCTTCCCGGTCATGCACGGAACCGTCCGACTCCACCGGCCAAGTCGCTTCCAGTTTTTCCAGCGTGCGCCGGAGCTCCAGGATCAACGGAGCCAACTCTGCAGCCATGAGTGCCGCGGTCTCCGACAGAGAGCGTGCAGTGAGACCTGCCTCGGTCATCAATGTTTCCGACGTGGCGAACAGATCGTCGGTTTGTCCCAGGAAATCCTGGAATTCATGTGCAAGCGACGCAGCGGAAATCAACGCAGAATCGACACGGGTACGTAGCTGCTTCTCTGTCCCAAGGGCAGCAATGAGCCCCTCTCCTCCTGCGAAGGCCTCGGTGAGATCGGCTGTGGCCCGCATCGCTCTTCGAAATGAGCTGTCCGGATGGGACAGGCCGGCGGAGAGTGAGACAAGGTTCTCGGAGATATCACGAAGATTCGATAGTGCTGCGGTGAGACTCCTGGTGACATCAATGGCAGTGACAGTCAATGGAATCGGCTCTTCGAAAGAGATCGTCTCCAGCGTATCGCCCGGATCGAGGAGTGGCCCGGCAGCGCTGGGCTGAAGCCGGACTCTTCCCGGGCCAAGAAGCAATGGGGGTTCCTGGATTGCCACGGTTCCCCGTCTCAAGTACGTTAGATACTCCTTTTCCACGCTGAGTTGCGCAACGATCTTGAGTTCCGGGGAAAGCGACATGTCATGGACCTCTCCCACGGTAAAACCGGCAAATGTCACCGGATCACCGGCTCGAACATACGCATATCCATCAAATATGGCCCAGAGTCTCACCTTGGGAACCAGCCAGCCATGGCTCAATCCAAGGCCAACGATAGCAACCACTGAAACAACCGCGGCGGACACCACAAAGAGCCCAACAATTCTCGCAAATGGGAACTCTCTCACGGGATCTCCTCCAATCGTCCATCCAGAAGCCGCTTTGATCTCTCTGATAAAAGGCTCGCCACTGCCTCCGAGGAGCACGCACTTACTACTGCGAGGTCCGTTTCTCCGCGGAGCTCATGCAACAACTCCACTACCTGTCGCGCCTGACCCACATCGCTCATAACAACCGGGTTGTCAAACAGGAGGACCCGTGGCCTGACAACAAGGGCCCTGCCCAAAGAAACCAAGGCCATCTCTCCTGGCGTGAGTTCTGCAGGCCGTGCACGGATGTCATCTACGCCAAGGCGATGCAATATGGCTGAAGAGGCTTCCTGCGCATCCTCACCCGTGTTCTCTCCTTTGTAGAGGAGGGGAAGCGAGACATTCTCCACTGCGGTCAGATTGCTTCTGAGCCCTGGATTCTGGGAAACATAGCCAATCCCTTGTCCCCACGGTACACCCAGGGGATCGTAGGTACGAACAGGAGCTCCTTGGAATGTCACCACACCGGCAGTGGGCTTCTGCAACCCAGCTAATACTCGAAGGAATACGCTCTTGCCGGAATGAATCCCTCCCACGATCGCACAGCTTTCTCGCGGCGCGATATCAAAATCAATATTGTCAAGGATAGTCCTCCCCTCAAACACCACCGATATCCCGCGAGCCGCCAATATGGGCTCCATCTTTGTTATGACCCCGTTTTTCATATCCGCACGTATCCAAGGCTGAGCAAAAGATCCGTCATCAGGCAGAAAAGCATCGATACCACCACTGCTTTCATGCCGGCCTGCGGGATTTCCGTGGTGGCTCGTTCCACGGATAGGCCGTAGTAGCAGGCCACGGAAGAAACAAT
>JAUXFG010000021.1 GCA_030620115.1 Candidatus Fermentibacterota bacterium | reverse complement strand
TCTTCTCCCCATTCCCCCATTCCCCCATTCCCCCATTCCAGACCTCATCTATCGCGGGGAGAGCCATATCCGTTCGAAGTGGTACTCTCTGATTGCCTGCTCCTGCTCTTCGGTCTCGATGGACCCAGGACTCTTCTGCCGAACCCGCTCAATGGCACGGTCAGGAAGCTCACCTTGAGAAACCAGATAGCTCGCCAGGATGGTTCCCGTTCTCCCCACACCAGCCCAACAGTGGACCACCACGGATCCTCCCCTCCCTAACTCCTTCCTGATGAATCGAACCGCATCGTCAATCTGCGAGAGCTCAGGTGCATGGAAGTCCTGAATCGGCAAATGAAGCCAATTCATCCCCTCCCGCCTGGCCACCACGCCGATGGACGTCGCCTCTTCAGTAAGAGAGATCAGGCCGGTAATCCCTTCCCTGGCAAGCAAAGTGACCTCGTTCGGATCAGAGGGATGCCTCATTCCCCCCAGTTCTCCGGGAATGATCCAAGTAACGCGTCCGGTGCCACGAGTCATCGGTTTTTCACCTCAGATTGGGTCTCGGAAATCGTATGATTCCCTATAAAGGAGAAGAGATGACAGAATCATAATCCTCCTTCCCCACCCAGATTCTTCGGTCGCTTTGCTTCCTCAGAATGACACATGATACCACATACCTCTGCATACTACCGCTGTCATTCTGAGCGATTGAAGGGAGCGAAGAATCTCTGCATTCCAGCATTCCCGCACTTCGCTTTTTTTCATCTCGCCAGATTACCAGATTCTAGATTACAGATTACAGATTACAGATTTTTTTCCATGCCACAATTCCAGAGCCGCTTCGCTGCCTGCCAGCAGGCAGCGAAGCGGAATCAAACTCATACATGAAGGAGCCGGCAGGTATTACCCACCGGCTCCTTTGCGCGAATTCGAGAACGACTACTTCAGGCTCGCCACCTGTACGGGCCCAGAGTTGTCGTGCGAGATCAAAGCTTCCGCCAATCCTTGCCTCAGAAGCAGGCCAAATCCTTCACCCACGCCAAGAGGAGGGATCCGGAGTTTCATGCCTGGCCAGAGGATGTCAGGATCCTTGATCCTATCCAGATTGGCCTTGTAGAACACGTGCCATTTGGACGGATCGTTATAGATCTCCGGATAGCCGGCAATCTTCGACAGGGTGTCACCCGGCTTCACCGTATACCACCGCTCCGTAGGCACCGGTGGTGCCGGCGGAGGAGGTGGAGGTGGCGGCGGTGGAGGAACCGGTGTTTCGATTCCCGTGGTATCCGTTGGAGTTGGAGTTGGAGTTGGAGTCGGAGTCGGCGCGATCGGTATCGGCTCATCTTTGCGCTCTTTTGCCTGAGCCCACGCCTGCTCCACAGTCCCACCGAAGGCTACAGTCAAGCCAACGATAACGCTCCCACCGACTTCCAGATCACCCATTGGCTGCAGGTAGGCGGCGTCAATGCCGATTCCCATGCCATTATCGGTGTTCTTCATGAAGCCGAAACCAAAACTGAGCTCAGTCGCCGGCCCCGCCGTGAGACCCGCCCGCAACGCCAAGGGGCGTTCCTCCATCAAGCCGACCTCTACACCTCCATGAACCCGAACCTTGCTCTCGTCATTCGGTGTCTCGCCCAACAGTTCGAGACCCAAGGTGGGCATGATGTCGAACGATTCTCCCGCACAGAGATACGAAGCCCCGATCCAAGTAGCCATGCTGAGCTTGTCATCTGCATCGTCTTCGTCGATTGCCTGCCCAGGTTCCAACAGATGGAAAATGGACGCGCCTATGGTGAGCTCATCCGACACCCGCGCCATGAGGCCAAGATCGAGATCAAGGGCGCCCACGCCGGTATCGTTGGCAAACAAGGGATCATCATCCAGATAGGCTTCACCACCGGTGTCATACCCTTTGGAAAGGTATTTGACATTGACGCCGATGCCGATGGGGAATGGCCCGCGTATCCCATACGCGTAGCTCAGAAACCCTCCGGTCTCACGGTAGTAGTCAGTTCCGAAGCTGCCTCCGGTGAGTGCCACCGTACCGGCCGTGGGAGTAGGATAGGCAATTCCGGCGGCAAAGAATCCCAAGTTGTCTACATCAAGACCCATGTGCCGTGCCGCATAGCATCCTGTGAATGCGGCCCTATCCAAGAATGAGAGCCCCGCGGGGTTCCAGTAGGGACTGGTTGCATCCCCTGGGACTGCCACAAAGGCGCTCCCCAAAGCCAGTGCCCGTGCCCCGCCGCGGTCCTCAAACCCGGCATTGGCCACACCCGACCAGACCAGAAGCAACGCGGCCAGGCCGAGGACGACCACGCCAAGCTTCCTGTTCGGCATTGGACGCCTCCTTTCGGTATATTTGCGCGTTCTCATGGCAACCACCCGGGCTAACGGGCTACCACAATGGTGCCGGTATTCTTGTCACCATTGTTGTCGACCTGGTAGATGTAAACGCCCGACATAACGAGTTTGCCCTTGTCATCATTGCCATCCCACTGGATGAACCACCCTTCCATAAACTCCTCGGCGGACTCCAGTTTGATGACCTCCTGGCCGTCCCGCGTGTAAATGATCGCCGAGCTTCCTTGACCATCAACGGGGATACTGACCTCATCATTGTATCCATCGCCGTTCGGCGTGAATATCGCGTGGAATTCGGCAGACCCCAAATCGTCCAGTCTCGTCACCGTGATGGTGGCAGTGACCGTGGTCATGCCTATCCCCGTGGCCGTGATGGTATTCGTACCAACCACAAGGTCCACGCCCGTGGCGGTCCACTCCCCCGTAGCGGCCTGGAGGGTGGCGTCGACACCGTTCACCTGCACCGAGATGAGCCCGGTAGAGGTTCCTTGAACCGTGATCAAGGAATCTTCGAACTCGAACACCGTGCTATCGGCAGGACTGGTGATGGTGATACTCGGATCCTCGAGCCTGTATACCGTCACCGTGGCCGTCACCGTACCGCCGTCCCAGTTGGTCCCTGTGGCGGTAATCGTGTTGGCCCCCATGTTCAGCGGCAGGGCTGTGAGATTCCAGCTCCCGTTCTCTATGTCGAATTCCGCCGGTGTGCCATTCACGTCCACGGAAACAAGACAGTGGGATTCACCCAGCACATCAATCGTCTCTGCCTGCGTCATGTCGCCGTCTGCAGGAGTCGTAATGGTGATGCTGCCAGGATCACCGGCACACTCCTCATTGAACCAGATGGTGATGGTGTCAGTGGCCGTCTGGTCTTCGGTTCCATAACCCACCGCCTCGATGGTGTTGCTCCCGTCTACCAGGACCACCAACAGGGAGAATGTCGTCCCGTCGAATTCGGCGAGGGCGCCGTTCACTTCGACCCAGCCCACGTTCTCGGTTGTTCCGGTCAGCAACACCGGACTCCCGGTCAAGGTGGCGCCATCTTCAGGATACGTGATCTGGATGGTCGGCGGATCGGTTCCGGATATGACGTATATGGTCACCTGATCCGTGGCATTCTGATCCGCGCCGTAGGCAGTGGCGATTAGCGTCACCTCTGCATACGGTGCCGGCAGATCGACGGTAACGTTCCATGTACCGACGATAAAATCGTAAAAAGCCATCACCTCGTCGATACCCTCGTAGCCTACGGTCACCCAGCCGGCATTCGTCGCCGTGCCCGTGACCTCGATGCTCCCCGGGTTGGTCACATCGCCATCAGATGGCGAGGTGATCTCAACGGTGGGCGGCTCCGTTATGTCCGGTATTCGATAAACCGTGATCACATCTTCCACCGTGGCCATGTCCGCACCAGTGGCCACAGCCGTGATGGTGTTGGGCCCCATCTCTAGCGGCAGACCGTTGAACGCAAAGGTATTCTGATCCAGCTCAGCGAGCTGGCCATTGACCTCTACCTTCCACGCACCGCCGAATGTCCCTTCCACATTCACGGTTCCTTGATCAGTGATGTACTGATCAGGAGGTGAGGTGATCTCAACTGCCAGCGGATCCGGTGCGATGACGTAGACCGTGACTTCAGTAGTATCGACTCGGTCCTCAAGCTCACCGGGAAGCGGACATCCCGCCCCGATCCCTTGGATCACGTACTCTCCGTACTCCGGAAGTGGAAAATCGACAACGGTGAATGTCCCGGACGAGAAGTCGGGTGTGAAGGCGATTTCTGTCAGTTGCCCATTGATCCAGAGGAAACCAACATTCTCAACTTCGCCGATGACGTCGACCGCGCCGATTTCCAGATAGCTCTGATCTTCCGGCGCCGTGATGGTAACCACCGGGTCACCTTCAGGCAGCCTGAAGACGTAAACCGTATCAGACTCGGTGCTCCCAAAGGTTCCGGTTCCATCCGCGATTATGAGATTTAACCCCATCTCCAAGGGGATATCGTTGAGGTCGAACTCACCAAACGCGGGGTCTAAGGTCATCCGCGCCGGCCTGCCGTTGATGTCGATAGCCAAGGTATTATAGAAAATCCCGTTGACATCGATCTCCTCGGCCTCTGTCACATAGTAGGTGGGCGGCCAGACGAACTCAACATCAGGATCCCCGAGCACGAGGAGTGTCGCGTCGTCCTGGTTGTTGCCTTCTTCCGTCTCATTGCCGAACTGGTCCACGGGGCGAACCGTATACCAGTACGTGATATCCACCTGTACGTTTTCATCGGGGGAGTAGCCCACCGTAACGGTCTCATCTCCCTCATCGATTCTGGCCCCTAGTTCACCCGCTGCCTCCGACCGGTACACCCGGTAGTAGGCGAAACCGATACCGGCATCTTCCACTTGAGACCAGTTGAGCCGCACGTACTCGTAGCGGCCAACCGCGGCCAGATCGGTTACCGGATCGGGACCACTGGCGTCCTGGGTTGAGACAACCATTTCTTCGGACCATTCGCTCATCTCGAGGTCGACGTTCCGGCTCCTGACGCGGTAGTAGTAGGTGAGCCCATCCTCGAGCACATCCTGGAACGTATGGGTCGTCCCACTGATCCACCCGCTGGATAGGTCAAGTTCCTGTGGTTCAGGAAACACACTGTCTGTAGATGCACCGACAAAGTATTCGGTTGCTCCTGACGCGCTCTCATCACTCCACGAAACAGTATTTGAAAGACCTGGAGTGAACTCTGGTTCTTGCTCTAAGGTGGGGATGTCTGGCGCCTCGGCCCACGTGACCCCGACCAACAAAACCAGGCTGGCCATCAGGAGCTTCGAGATCGCACCGAATTGGCTCATACGTATCTCTCCTTTCTCCTTGTTCGAGAAAAGGCCCGTGCCCACTCTCTTCCCCCTATGGGGTCCGTATGACGCGGACAACATCGGCGCGACCACCCACATCCAGGCGACAGAAGTAGACGCCCGGAGCAGTGTGCCGTCCCGAATCAGTGGCCCCGTCCCAGCGCACGAAGTACGTGCCGGGCAAGGCCTGACCCTTGTACAACCATCTCGTGATCCGGCCGTTCACATCGAACATCGCCAGTGTCACATCCTGAGGGGAAACAAACTGTCCCCTTCCGTTCTCCAGCTCACTGCCCTG
This sequence comes from Candidatus Fermentibacterota bacterium, assembly GCA_030620115.1. Classification (GTDB taxonomy): domain Bacteria; phylum JAFGKV01; class JAFGKV01; order JAFGKV01; family JAFGKV01; genus JAUXFG01. Next base: position 30,735 of record JAUXFG010000021.1, on the reverse strand, counting down.
GACAGCAGGGACAATAAAACGAAGATCCACAGCTTCATTCATAGGATTCGGCCACACCTCAAGACACGGCAGCGATGCCACCGGCGGAATCACCGCGATACCGAATGAAGCGGCAAGGGGCCCGCTTCGGTGGCTCTGGCCCGAAAGATCAATGTCCTCGAGGAAGTAGTAGTAAGCATGCCCCCACTCCACCTCGGTATCGAGGAACTCGTACCGCTGTGGCACAATTGTCGTCCCCGCGCCGGGGATAACCTCGCTCACCGGCGCATATGGCCCGGTCAGCTGAGAGCTGCGAAGCAGGCGGAATCCGAAGTTCTCGGTCTCGCTCTGGGTCTCCCACTGGATGAGGAGGCCGTTCTCCACCACCTGATAAGTGAAGACGGAGAGCTCGACAGGAACGTCCTGGCCCCACCATATCCTGATCATAAGGTCCGAATCGTTCACCGGAACCCAGGCGCTACCCTCGTAGAAGTAACTCCTATCAGTGTCCCCGGTGATATCCCCCAACGGATTCGGCGCACCGGTCAGAAGCTCGTATCCGATCCAGATATCCCGTTCCACCTCCTGGTAATCAGGATTCGGCGTATCATGGAATCGCACATCCACGAAAGAATTCCACACATACTCCGTAGGCGTGGCATACTGCGTGGGAGTCACCTCCATGGGAGTGATGAGATCTTCCCCCGGCAAGCCATCATCGTCCTCCCATAGATGGAGCACAATGTTCCCAGGCCCCGTGGCATCATACAGCATCACCTGGATCGAAAGCACTTCAGCAGAGTCCAGGTCTGTGGGAGCAGGCGTGGTGAACCTTACCGCCGCACGATCGCCCCCACTCAGAGCCCAGTAGTACTGAGGAATACTGTCGTCATAGTAGATGTACTCTGAATCCTGATCTGCAGGAGCAAGCTGAGGCCCTAGTGGACCCCCCTCTGCATGAGGAAACAGATAGCGAGGAGCAGCCAAGCCCGCCGCGGGTACGAGCAGCACGAGTACTGCCGCGACCACGATCACCTTTATCGGCTGGCTCATATGATCGCCTCCCTTCCGCTTGCCCGAGCCGCAGGATGGCCCGGGAGCAAAGCATTCCTGTGTGCCCGGCAGGCCCGGGCATACCTCGTCGGTTCACGTCATCCTACAAAATCCAGATCATTTTGTCAATGAAAAATCCTCCTTATTGAAAGCCGGCTTTCCCCCGCGGAGTTAATCTCTAGTACACGTAGCACAAAGCGTGCCACAAAATGACGCTTGGCACGGAGAATATCTCGCAGAATTTATCATGAGACTCCTCCGAAAAGCAGTTGTCAAGAAAAACTATTTTCTCAAGGCCCCCTTTCCTCACGGTGTGTGGCGGAAAGATTGGTGAGCAGCCCACCATGTCTTGTCGGCATGCACTAATTTGGCCACGAGGCCCACTAGATACAAGCTTCCACATGCCACCACCAAACCATCTCGACCCACCAGTTCTTCGGCGATTTCGAGACCTTCACCGGGGCTCGACGCGGAAAAACACGACGCACATGTTTCCCTGATTGCCGCATACAGCTCTTCTGCAGGAAACCCCCGATGCTTCTCCGCGTTGCAAGAGATCATGGGACAGGAAAGCTTGGCCAACGGTGAAAGGATACCCGCGATGTTTTTGCCCTTGCTGATTGCAATGAGCACGGCAATCCTCGGGTAATGCAATACGACAAAATCCTGGATAAAACGGGCCAGTGTTCTTGCGGCATGGGGATTGTGGGCCCCATCCAGGAGTACGGCGGGCTGTCGCCGCACGATCTCGAGTCTGCCGGGCCAGCGCACAGCCCCCAAACCGCGCTCCACGGTTTGAGCATCGATTCCAGGTTCCACGGCCGTGGCTGCCGCAATGGCAACAGCCGTGTTGATCACCTGGTGACGCCCCCTCAGCGGCACGCGCGCCACAAGGAATCGTTGGCTGCGGAGCATGAATGAGGCCTTGAAGAAGCCATCTCCGGCGGGTCTGCTCCGGTAGCGAAGATCCCTGCCAACATGCAGCCAGAGCGAGGGCTTCTTGCGCCTGACTTCTTCCTCGATGACGCGATGCACCGCCCTGGGCTGTGGGGCGGTAATGAGATCGCTGCCCGTGCGTATCGCTCCGGACTTGTCGCGGGTCACCTCCGCAAGCGTGCTGCCGAGTGTCGCCGTATGGTCGAGATGAATCGATGTGATGATGCTCGGGCTTGGTTCTACTACAGCCGTGGCATCCAACCTGCCGCCCAATCCCGCCTCTATCACTGCCACATCTACCCGGTGGGCACGAAAGTGCCAGAATGCGAGCGCGGTCAGAAGCTCGAAGGTGGTTCGGTACCCCCCCGTGCCAAGCCCGCTGGCGGAGAGCGCCGCGCTGAGATGATGGATGCCTTCCGCGAATTCGGTCTCGGAGATGGGAGTGCCATGGATCTGGATTCGCTCCCGAACCGAAACAAGATGGGGGCTCGTGAACAGGCCAACCCGCTTGCCGGTTGCGCCCAGTATGCCCGCCAACAACGCGCTCACCGATCCCTTGCCATTGGTTCCGACCACAAGGGCGGTTCGGAACTGCTCCTGCGGATTACCGAGGTCCTTGAGAAAAGCTCGAAATCTGCCCAGATCCCGGAAATCGGATGGTCTCCCGCCCTTCTTCTCCCAATCCACGAAACTGTAGAGGTATCGTTCGGCTTCGCGAAAATCCACCCTCAACCTCCGTGAGCCCGCACTTCTCACCGGCCTTCGTCGCGAAGCGGTGGGAGAACAGACTCGGCATCCAATACCGGTCGTTTCCAGACTCAAGCACAATCTACGGCAGCAAGCCTCTTTGGAGTGCGCAAGCCGTGCTTGCGCTTTCGAAGGCAGGAGCCACGCTCCCGCACACGAACAATCTCGTCCGTCTTCTTCCCGACGGCAGGATGACCAGGATCTCGCCCACATTTGGCCCTCTACTAGAATCAACATTCAATACCTTTTGGCAAGTAGATTCGATACGAGAAGAGATCGCCGCTTGCGAACTCCGTGCTCATGTTCCATCTTCATGCGTCCGCATGTTCTGAATTCAATAGACGAAACAGGGGCGCCCTGGCTGCCTCTGTCTCCGGGAAAATTTCATGATCCATCTGATCCTTTTGCTGTTGACATTCATCACCACCACCTTCGGAGGCGCCCTGGCGGGAGGAGGGAATCCTTTCAGAAATCCCTCCGATATGCTGATTGGCTTCTCGTACAGCATCCCCCTCCTGAGTATTCTTCTGGCCCATGAGCTGGGTCATTACTTCGCGTGTCGGAGGCACCGCCTCCAGGCAACATTGCCCTATTTCATACCTGCTCCTCCGCCCATCTTTCTCTTTGGCACATTCGGCGCCTTCATAAAGATCCGGTCTGCCATACAGGATCGGCGGGCACTCCTCGATGTGGGTGTGGCGGGACCTTTGGCCGGCATGGTGCTGGCGCTCCCCATTGCGGCCATTGGCATTGCGCGTTCCTCTTTCGTGCTGGGAGAGCAAATCCAGGGCGGTCTCGAGCTTGGGGACTCGCTCTTGTTCATGTTCCTCGTGCAGATGATCAAAGGGGGAGCCCCGGAAGGTGCACAGCTTCTGCTCCATCCCATGGCTTTTGCGGGATGGATCGGCTTTCTGGTTACCGCATTCAACCTCCTGCCTGCAAGCCAGCTCGATGGCGGCCATATCTTCTACAGCCTCTGGCCGCGGAAGCACAGAGCAATGACCAGAGTGGTAGTGGCGTCACTCCTCCTGCTCGGTCTCACCACATGGCAGGGATGGTTTCTCTGGGCCGTGCTCATTTCCCTCATGGGCACGCGGCATCCCCCGGTGCTCCAAGACATCCAACCACCATGGCCTTCCGTCGCGCCAACCATGGGCGGTTTCACCCCTGGTCTCGACCAACGCCGTCGGAGGCTCGGCCTTCTGGCTCTGCTGATTTTTATACTGACCTTCACCCCTGTGCCGCTAAGGTTCGTGATTCCAGAGACGCAACTCGACGAGCCACCACCATCCGCGCCCGCTCCCCAGCCACAACCCCTGGAAGATGACTGGGTCTAATCCGAACTTCGTCTCGAACTTCGCTTGCCACGCCGAAGTCATCCGACGAAGGCGGGTCCCGAACTTCCCCTTCCTCATCCCAAACCTCGTCGGGAGCTTCATCGGGAGCCTCGTCGAGCCCGAGCCAATCCTCTTCCATGAATGGTCCCGCTCGGCAGGTGGTGCCACCAACCCGAATTTCTCACCGGATTAGCGGCCATGACGGAGCATGGCCCTCCAGCGAACAACGCCAACGTCTTATCATATGGAGGGACGTCCGCCAGCTGGCGGATCGCGTCCGTTGTATTTGCACGATCAGCGGCCATGGACCAGGGGTTTTCCTGAACCCTGAACCCTGAACTCCCCAAATTTTACGCCCCGCTACGTAAATTCACTTGATCTTTCGTATCACCTGCGTATATTACCTCTCGACATACGATTTCAACGTTGAATTATCCCCGGTAAAGGAGAGGCTTATGGCAGTCACTCCACGACAGAGAGAGATCCTTGTTTTTGTGCAGGAACATCTCGCAAAGCATGAGCGCTCTCCCACGCGGGCGGAGATCGCGGATCACTTCGGTTTCTCTTCCCTGGGAACGGTACAGCGGCACCTCGATAGGCTTGTGGCGCACGGGCTCTTGTCCCGGGCGCCACACAAACACCGTTCTCTCGCGCCGGCATCTTCGATTCTGCCTGAGCCGCCGCAGGGGGACTCCTTGGCCGTAGTCCCCCTGCTTGGCGCCATCCGTGCAGGAGCGCCTGTAGAGTCGTTCCCCGTGAGCACGTTGCTGGATATCCCCCGATGGCTGCTTGGCGATGGCGAACATTTCGCACTCCAGGTCGTAGGCGACTCTATGGCGGGCGAGGGTATCCTTCATGGGGATACGGTATTGGTGCACCGTCAGCCCGTGCCCCGTGCCGGCGACGTGGTGGTTGCCCTGGTGCGGGGTGAGGCTACTATTAAGCGTTTCTTCCCCCTTGGCGATGGTGTGGTGGAATTGCGCCCCTCCAACCCAAGCTACCTTCCGATCCGCGTGCGCCCCATGGAGGAGGACGATCTCCTGATTCAAGGCGTGGTGGTGGGCCTTATCCGAAAGCTGTCGCATACGTGAGGAGTAACCGCTGGCACATATGGGCCACGGTGCCGGGAGCTGCCGCCGCCCAGGTGACGAAATGGTTTCCCCCTTTGGCGGGCAGGCCCTTGGCCCTCACGGAACGTATGTCAACCGCCGAAGTGGTGAGATACCTATCCTCGGAAGCCTATTCCGTGGGGGTAGCGCATGGGATGCCCGTTGAAGAGGCCCTGGGCCTATGCCCGGCCCTCACCACTATGCCTGTTCCATTGGGCGCCGCCCAGGCGCTGGTGAAAGGGATGGCCGACTCGCTGGATCTCTCGGGAACTATGTGCCGGCCCGACGAATTCTCGTTGAGTTTCCGTGGGCCGGGATCCCCCGAATCGATCCTCTCACGCCTGGATGAGTGGTTCTCCGTCCGCCTGAAGATGAGATGTCAAGCAGCAGCCGCGGCGACTCCCGAGGCCGCCCGAATTGCGGCAGCAGCCCTGGATCTCGTCCCACCGGTGGTATCCCCCGGCTCCGAGGCTGATACGCTGTCGCCAATCCCCCTGCATCGCCTGCCATGGCTGAGCCGTGACGGGGTTCTTGGATTGGCGCGAGAGTGGGCGGTCTTCTCTCTGGGAGATCTGGCGCACATGCCGGGAGGTTTGGTGTGGAAGCTGCTTGGGCGGGAGGGTGTGGCGGTGCACAGGCTCGTGGGCGGAAGGGCAAAGCCAAATACAGCGGCTATCACTGTCTGCGTAACGCTTTCGGAGCCCGCGAACCATACCGCCACCGTGCGAGGCGCGCTCCTGCGCGGTATTGATGTGGCGTGGGGTCGCCTCGCGGCCATGGGGGGCGCAACGCGGAAACTGGAGATATGTCTGAAACGGCGTGGTGGCCGATCAGTCACTGCAGCCTCGTATTTTGATCCGGAACTTGAGGACCCCATAAGCTTGGGCCATGCGGCTGCTCTCCTCCTGCAAAGGCTTCTGACGCGGCGGGCGATGGCCGCGGTGGAAGTACATCTCTTCCCCGGCGCCCCGGCGGGCACACAATTGCCGCTTTTCCCTGACCTGGGCACCTTCCGGCTCTCGCGCCTCGGGCATGCCATTTCCTCCTTGGACGCACGCTTCGGCGCAGGAGTGGTGACACGCGCGAGCAGCCTTGGTTGCGAGCGCGCGCTTTCTCCGCATCAGCTCCTTGTGCCTGCTATCAGCCATCCGCCGTCCTCATTGCGCGAATACTCTAGTAAATCCATGGATTTACTAGAGTATTCATATTGAAGAGAGATTCTTCGCTCCCCGCGGTCACTCAGAATGACAGGGGTAGTGGATGGAAGGGTGTGACAAGACGTGTCATTCTGAGGGAGCGAAGCGACTGAAGAATCTGGGTGGGGAGGAGGGGAGCTGAATGCTGGAATGAGGGAATGAACATCGAACATTAAACATCGAATAAGAGAAAGCACAGCCGAGATCTTTCCATTGCTGTGCGCGCATTCATTTTACTCCTTCGGGCGTGGCGTCCTGTCGCCCCAGACGCTGTGTAGAGAGGCGGCCCGGCAGGGCGTTACCCACATTGCGCTGGCTGATACGGGCGGAATCTATGGTTTTGTGAACTTCCTTGACGCGGCCCGCGCACATGGCATCAATCCCATTGCCGCAGTGACCTTGAGCCTCGAAGAAGGCGATCTCGTGGTGCTTGCCGAAGGCCGTGAAGGCTATGCAGCAATGTGCAAACTCATCACGGCATATCATGGAGTACCACGCCCGCGCTTCCAGGCTCTTTTCCGGAAAATCGAGCCCGCTCACCTCGTGCTTCTTGGCCGCAACGAGCGACTTCTCCTGCACGCAGTTGAATGGAACGGGAGCACGAATACCTTCGTCGCCTTGGGTGTCGGGCCGGATGCGGCAACAGGAGCATCGTGTGCAACAAAGCTGGGGATTGAGGCAGTGGCGGCGCCTCTGGTCTACGCCTCATGTTCCAATCACGAAAACGTACATAGGCTCCAGAGGGCCATTGCACTGCGGACATCACTTGACCGTATCCCCCCAAGGGAGCTCTGGCCCAACACCGGCTTTTCCCGCACGCCGGGAGACATCGAAGCCATCAAACGCACATGGCCGGAGGCATGGAGAGGATCTTGTGAGCTGGCCCAGCGCTGTGCCATCCGGTGGTCATTCGAGAAGCCCATCCTCCCGAGCATCTCCCCCAGCGCCAAGGACGCGGCCCAACGGCTGCGACAGCTTGCCTTCAGTGGCGCCACCGAGCGCTATACGGCCCCAAGGCCGGCCGAGCTCCGCCCTCAGTTGGAGCACGAGCTGGAGGTTATCATATCCAGAGGATTGGCTGACTACTTCCTGGTGGTTTATGACCTGGTGAAGCATAGCCCGGTCACCTGCGGAAGAGGCTCGGCAGCCTCAAGCCTGGTCTCCTACTGCCTTGGAATCACCCATGTCGATCCCTTGGCCGCTGACCTCTATTTCGACCGGTTCCTGGGTCCGGGGAGAACCGACATCCCGGATATTGACGTGGATTTCCCCTGGGACGAGCGCCACGACGTCATCCGCCGGCTCTTCGGCTCGCGTCCCTCTGGTGAGGTTGCGCTGGTTTCCAACCACGTCACCTTTGGCGTCCGGGCCGCGGTGCGGGAAACGGGCCACGTGTTAGGAATGACCGAGGGTGAACTCGCGGAGCTGACCCGGAACATGCACGGAAGCGACCACGATCCCGGTGGGGCGGAGGGATTCGGGGATACGGCCTTTTCTCCCCACACCGTGACCAACGTACGGATGAAGAGACTCCTGAAGCTCGCCGAAGGGCTGAAGGGTCTCCCGCGTCATCTGTCGCGCCACTGCGGCGGCGTGGTTATGGTCTCGGGCGGGATCGATGGCGTGGTGCCATATGAGCCCTTGCCCGACGGGCTGCATCTCATCCAGTGGGAGAAAGATCAGGCCGAGGCTGCAGGCCTTGTGAAGATTGACCTCTTGGGAAACCGCTCTCTTGCCCTGGTCAGGGACGCCATCAAATGGGTCAATGTCTCCGGGGAAACGACGCTCTCCTATCGCTCGCTAAAGCCCTTGGATGATCCGTCCACCATGGACCTCCTGGCCAAGGGAAACACCATGGGCATCTTCTATGTCGAATCGCCGGCCATGCGCCAACTCCAGCGCAAGGCCGGAACGGGGGAGTTCGAAAGCCTGGTGGTCCACAGCTCTCTCATTCGCCCCGCTGCCAATAGATGGATTTCGGAATATGTCCAGCGGCTCCGGGCAGGCAGTCACCCCACGATCCATCCCGCTCTTGACAGGCTGCTGGAGGAAAGCCAGGGGATCCTGTGCTATCAGGAGGATGTGATGCGGGTTGCCGTGGAACTGGCGGGGTTCGATTTCGCCTCAGCCGACCGCCTTCGACGCACCCTCTCGAAGAAGGGTGGTCAGCCGCTGGAAGAGCTGGCCCAACGCTTCAGGAGAGGCCTTCGAGATTCGGGACTCACGAAAGAACAGGCCGAGGTCATCTGGTCCATGGTAGAGAGCTTTGCCGGCTACTCGTTCTGCAAGGCGCACTCCGCCAGCTACGCGCTGGTCTCATTCAAGGCTGCCTATCTCAAGGCTCACTTCCCGGCCGAGTTCATGGCCGCCCTGCTCAGCAACGGGGGGGGCTACTACACCGCCCAAGCCTATGTGTCAGAGCTGCGGCGTATGGGCCTTGATCTCCTTCCCCCGGATATCAACCTCGCGGGAAACGAGTATGTCCCCCTCCACCAGGGCGTACGCGTCGGATTCGCACAGATCAAGAGTCTCGGCGAGAACGATATTGCGCGGCTTCTACATTGCCGGACCGAGGGCGACTTCGTGTCCATGGAGGATTTGCTCACGCGTTGCCCCCTCTCCGTGCCGGCAGTTCGCGGCCTGATTCTCTCCGGTTCTTTCGATTCTTTTCATGGACCCGCATCCCGTGTACCACTCCTGAGAGCTCTGGCCTCGCGCAATGCGACCAAGAGACCCGGAGCCCTCGATCTACTGCCAGCCCCACCCCGTCTCTACCATGGCGTGCCGGACGAGAGACTGCAGAGGTTTCAGGAGCTGGATGTCCTTGGCTTCCCCCTCAAGGGGCATCCTCTCGACCTCGTCCCTCTCCCCGCTGGTTTTGATCCGTGTCCTACTCCACTGCTGGCCGAGAGGATCGAAGCCCGTGTGCGGCTCGTGGGTTGGATGGTCATCTCCAAGCCCGTGCGCACCCGTTCTGGTGAAAAGATGGCCTTCGTCTCGTTCGAGGACAGAGAAGATATCTATGAGACAGTATTCTTCCCAAAGGCCTATAAGCGATTTGGACCTCTCCTGAAGTCAGGTCGTCCCTTTCTCGTGAGTGGTACGGCGACGGAGGAATGGGGCTCTCTCACCCTGGCGGTGGATAATATCCAACCGCTCCCCTTTCAGCCGCCGTGGAGCCCTCAATAGAGACTATCCGGGCCCATGCATTCGGCATGGAACGCTGCAGTTCGCAACCCTACGCAACTTGACAGCTCACACGCGCGCTCCTAGAATCGCACGCCAGAATAGAGCCATTGACCCAATGTCTTAAGAATATGCCATCCGGCATCCATCTTGCATTTCGCCCTGTTACTGCCTCTGTCTCACAACACCAGCGCTCCTGCTCCCCACCTCAACCAGGAGAGAATCATGCGGACATGCGCGCAGACCTTCCTCGGTATCATACTCATCTTCTCGACCTTCGGCTCCGCAGAGGCCGTGCTTCCCGAAGAGGCACTCAGTGATCAGCCGGTCGACACTGGGCCTCTGTTTGGCACATCCGTTTCCGTGCTTTCAACATCACCAACATCCACCCTCCTGGAGATCCATCTGAATCCTTTGTATGCACAGAAACTCCCCAGTAGTCGCGAGGAGTTTGTGGGGTTGGTGGCAGTGGCCCATACCGGACAAATCAGGGCATCCGTCGTATCGATGGAACTGTCTCCCCTTGCGGATTTGGATACCATGCTTGAGATCCCCGCGATTTCAGTGCCGGAATCCTTCGTACACGTGGGAACCCCGGGAATATGGCGAGATATTCGCGTCGTGAGCCTGGGCCTCGTCCCGTGCATGAGAATCCACGACGAGAATTTCGTGGCACGGCGAGTTATCGTGGAGATCAAGAACGCCGGCGGCGTGGGTATTAATGAGAAGACCAGACCGGTCCGGCCCGTTTCTCCCATCTGGGAACGAATGTACCGTCAGCACGTGCTCAACTACGACTCCTTGAATCTGCCTCGGCTCACTCGCGGTACTGGCAAGCGTTACATCGTGATCTCGAGAAGCCTGTTCGACAGCCAAACTCCTCAGTTCGAGGACTGGAAAACCCTGCAGGGCTATGGAGTTGAGCTGAAGACGCTGGAGGACCTGGGCCATACCACTCCCCACACCACTGCGGCCATGGAAGCGACGAAGAACTATATCCTCGATGCCTACAACAACTGGTCCGAGACGCCTGAGTTTGTGCTCCTGGTGGGGGACATGTATTCAGGCAATTATGCGGGTTCCATCTGGACCAAAGATTTCTATAACTACTTCTATAGCCAGGGGAACAAACCCCATGACCAGTGGTACGGCTTCCTGGAGGGGGATGACCTGTTCGCCGATGTCATGCTCGGGCGTTTGCCTGACTCGAACACATCCCGGATGGACTACCTATTTGCAAAAACCATCGGATACGAAAAGGAACCGTACATAAATGGCACATGGCAGAAGAACGCCCTCATGACCCTTGCTACGTATCACTGGGATCCTGACGTGAATGAACACATCACCGAAGCCAAGAACTACGTCAGTGATCTCCTCAGTGTCTGGGGCATGAACGTCACTGAACGATTCCAGGGCCAGGCAAATGCTTCCCAGATACTGCCTGTCATCAACCAGGGCCTCACCTTCTACAACTACAGAGGTAGCCTCTGTGGGTCGACCGATTGGAATGGGACCTTCTCCGACAATGATGTCCAGTATGTGAATAACGCGAATAAGCTGGGTGTGTGGACCGTGCTGAGTTGCTCTTCGGGAAACTTCGATTATGGCTATCCAATAACTGCGGAGCTCTTGCTCAGACATGGATATCCAGATACCGACAATCCTAAAGGCGCCGTAGCTTTCATCGGCTCACAGGCCTACACTTCCTACCTGTACAACGATCCGCTGGACAAGGGCTTCTATCTCGCGTGGACTGATATAGGTGCCTCCATCTTGGGCGAGGCGTTCCTCTCGGCGAAAATCCACGCGTGGAACAACTCACCCGGGCTCACCTCGAACAAGCGAGGCTCAGCAATGAAGGAGTACACCATCCTTGGGGATCCTTCGCTCCAGGTATGGACCGATGTGCCCACGAGCATCACGGTGAATGCCAGCCCGTCATCGGTCCCCATTGGCCAGAGCACCGATGTCCAGGTGTCTGTGTCCACTACTGCGTTGGCGCCTGTGGCAGGCGCCCTTGTGTGCCTCATGAAAGACTCTGATGTCTACGCTTACGGCTATACCAACGGTGCCGGAAACGTGACTTTGCCTGTACAGCCCACCACAACTGGGGACATCGACCTCACAGTCACTGGATACAATCGTATTCCATACTATGGCACGGTCCCGGCGACTAGTGGCACCCCAACCCCGCTGAATCCGGAGAGCATTTCCGCCGAGCTGAGTGGATCGGACGACATTCTGCTGACATGGAGCCCCGTGACGCAGGACATCACCGGTTCACCTATTACCATCGATCACTATGACGTCTACCGGAATACCGTGGCCTACTACGAGACCAGCGGCTTGACCCCTGTGGCCTCGCCATCTTTCACCCATTTCACCGACAATGGCGCTGCCAAGAATTTCTCAGTAAATTACTTCTACCGCGTGGTGGCAGTATCCACCTCAAGTGTCGAGTCCGCCCCATCAGCAACAGTAGGTGAGTTCGACTTCGCAAGCAACGAGTAGAAGGAAGGCGACGATCCGGGCCATGGATCGCTCTTGCGTGGAGAAAGGCGAGTTCTCCTCGCGCAGTGCGCCGAAGATCACGGCGCTGGTGAGGGTACGGTATCCGCGCGAGCCCACAATGTTGGAAATCGCCCTTCCTTCCTCTCCCTGATCAACTAGCTGGACCTGGGCGTCCCCAATGGGACCATACACATCAACCCACACGTCGGGGCCCTGGCCATAAGGGTATCCGAATGCCAGGCCCTTCGCTGGCCATTCACTTTCGCCGGTGAGGGATCTTACATTGTTCGTTGAGTTTCCATCGCTGATCCAGTTGCAATCCAGGTACTCCCATAAACCATAGTCATATGTTTGGCCTGGGCCGTGCCAGTACCCGAGGTCGCCACCTTCGATATAGATCTTGCCACCCTCATCGAGATAACTCTTGAGCTCATTTTGGTCAACCTGACCAAGTGCGGTGCACGAGCCTCTATTCCATCATTCCATTCTCGGAAATCACAGGATTCCCGAGCTACACGATTACCAGGTTTTCTTGTCGGTCTTGACGGATATGCCGGAGAAAACCTGGTCTACCTCCATGGACTCGCACTTGGGACAGGAAATGTCTCCCGCAGAGCGCTCAGCCATGGTCAAGATCTTAGTGAATTCGGCGCCACATGCCTTGCAGCGGAACTCGTACGTAGGCATAATTCGGTCGGAATGACCTCCCACTTCCATGGGACAAGCTCTCCTGGACCGGGGCCTCGCCACCCCATGCGGAGAGTTTCAGAGACATGCACAGTATGCAGCCCGCATTCGGTTGTCAAGCGGGAACTCTTTTCACTCCACCGCCGATCTTGTCACCGTTCTTCATGTCGCCAGGCGGCAACAGCAGCCTGGCCAAGGCTGATGCCGCCATCCCCCACAGGGATGGCGGAGGGGAGGTGCGTCGTCAGCCCTGAGCGGCCGAGTTCCCGGACAAGGCCAGAGCAGAGATACCTGTTCAGGTAACATCCTCCGCTTAGGATCACGCGCTCTATGCCGGTAGAAGACGCCCCACGGATGGAGAGCTCGACCAACCCGCGGATGAGTGAATCATGGAAGATCTTGGATAGGGCACGGGTATCCTGTTTCTCTAGTATCGCCTCAACTATGTGCCGCACCACGGGCACGGGATCGAGGATGAATACGCCGGCCGATTCACACACTTCCATGTTCACACAAGACTCCTCCTCACACTTGTAGCGCACCGAACCCAAAGCACTCTCCAAAACCATCGGGGCGCGGGCCTCATAGGAAGACCGGGTACAGAGGCCGAGCAAGACGGAAACCGCATCAAAAAGCCTTCCACATGAAGAATGAAGCGGCGTATTGAGTCTCTTCTCAGTAGCTTCGAGAACCTTCTGCTTCGTGCCCTCCGATACTGAGGGAAGGAGCGGACCCATCATGTCTCCCGCATCCTTTTCGTAGACAGCGTGGAGAAGCCCTATGGCATTCCTCCAAGGCTCCTTCACTGCCGCATCGCCTCCGGGCAGCGGCATCTGTCGCAGATGACCAACCCTCGTGAACCGATCACGCTCGACACGAAGCAGCTCACAGCCCCAGATTGTATGGTCGGCGCCATACCCGGTGCCATCCAGGACAAGACCCAATACAGGCTCTTTGATACCACATTCGAGAGCTGCTGCTGCGACATGTGCATGATGGTGCTGGACAGCTACCACGGGCAACCCCGACCTTTCGTTCGCCCAGCGAGACGAAGGGAAGTCCGGATTCAAATCACAGCCCACGACTTGGGGATCTATCCCGGTCAGCTCTTGGAGGTGACGCATGGCGAGTTCATGGAATTCAATGCTCTCCGTTGTCTCCAGATCGCCGACATGTTGCGATAGAAAGGCCTGCCGCCCCTCAAGAAGGCATGGTGATGCCTTGAGGTAGGCACCTGTTCCCAGCGCTGCCACGAAATCCTCGGCAAGTGAAATGGGGTTCGGAACGTATCCTCGAGAGCGCCGGATGAACACGTGGCACCCGTGATTCGACTGCACCACGGAATCATCTGCAGTAATCACGATATCGCGATCATGGAGAAGGAAAAAATCGGCTTGCTCGGCAAGTTCCGAGAGCGCCTGACGATTCCCCTTGGAGATAGGAAGATCTGAAGGATTGCCGCTTGTCATGACAAGGGGTGGCAGTATCCGGTCATCTCCGGGGAGTCTGAATAGGAGATGATGCACGGGACTGTAGGGAAGCAGAAGGCCCACCGAGGTGAGGCCGGGAGCCACCAAGTCCCCCAATCCTGACCCCCTCCGTTTTGGAACGATGACGATCGGTCGGGAGGCTGAGGCAAGCAGGTCAATCGCCGCACCATCGAGATCTCCACATTCCTTGGCCCACGCGACATCACCGGCCATAACGGCAAACGGCTTGTCCTCACGGCCCTTGGCCCGGCGCAGCCGCCCTAGAGCATTTCCATCCGTGGCATCCGCCGCGATGTGGAAACCGCCGATACCCTTCACGGCCACGATCTTCCCATCCCGCAATGCCAATGCCGCAGCCTTCAGAGGATCATCACATCTGAGACGAGATCCATGGCAATCGGTCAACCACATGGTGGGGCCGCATAGAGGACACGCGTCGGGTTGCGCATGGAATCGCCGATCCATGGGATCCCGGTATTCAGCCGCGCACTTCTCGCACATGGGAAAACAGGCCATGCTCGTGTACGGCCGATCATAGGGAAGCCTCATGATCACGGTGAACCTCGGCCCGCAGTTGGTGCAGTTGATAAATGGGTAGCGGTAGCGCCGGTCGTTTGGATCAAAGAGCTCGCTGAGACACTCATCGCACGTGGCAAGATCAGGAGGACACACGGTCCAATCGCCCACGGTCCTCTTGCTCGATCTGATCTGGAAGCCACACTCATCCAGAGGCTCCACATCCTCCATGATCAGCGAGGTGACGCGGCCATAGGGGGGATAGTGTGTCTCAAGCTCACGCAAGAATGCTCTGACATGCGAGGGGTCGTTCTCGATTTCTATTTCCAGCCCATCGGTGCGGTTGCGTACCCAGCCTGCAACCTCATGCGTTGCCGCGAGCCGGTAGATGGCGGGGCGAAAACCAACCCCTTGCACTACACCTCGAAGAAACAAGCGTTTCCTTATCCTCATCTCTTTTCTGCCCCCTGGCGTCAAACCTTGCCCATGAGCATCCGCATTCGCATCTTCAGCGCCCTGGTTTTTCTCCAGGTCTCTTCTTGATCCAGGGCAAGATAGCGCGCCATTCAACAATTTCACTCGACAATGACGAGGTCTTCCATATGCACAGAGCATTGATAACTGCCGCACTGCCTTACGCCAACGGAAATCTTCATATGGGCCATATTGGAGGAAGCTACCTCCCCGCTGACATCTATGCCCGGTATTGCCGAGCAAGAGGGCGCGAGATTGCCTTCATATGCGGCTCGGATGATCATGGAGTACCGGCTCTGCTCTCCGCACGAGAAGAGGGATCAACGCCCGCTTCAGTAGTCCATCGATATCATGAGAGACAGATCGAGGACTTCTCCGGTCTGGGAATCGAGTTCGACATCTATGGCGGTACCTCCTCTCCCAATCATGCGTCAGTCAGTCAGGAATTTTTCCTAAAGGTTCTTGAGAACGGTTTCCTCGAGAAGAAGAAAAGCAAACAGCTCTATGATCCCGAGGCGAAGATGTTCCTCCCGGACCGCTACATTCAAGGCACATGCCCCCATTGTGGCGGGAAGACACTGGGAGATCAATGTGAAGACTGTGGAAAAGATCAGGATCCCTTGGAGATAATCGCAGCACGGAGCGCTATCACGGGCGCAGTTCCAGAGATTCGTGAGACGACCCATTGGTACTTCAGACAGGACCTGCTCCAGGAGAAGCTGTTCGACTGGTTGTCGACCAGGGAGGGCTGGCGAACACCGGTGAAGAACTTTGCCCTGGGCATGCTGCGACAAGGGCTCAAACCTCGTGCGGTGACAAGAGACCTTCCGTGGGGCGTTCCTGTGCCACTCCCCAATGATCCCGATGCTGCCGGTAAGGTTTTGTATGTCTGGTTCGACGCTCCTATTGGCTACGTCACCTTCACCAAGGATTGGCTCGAGGCCCGGGGAAGGGATAGAGAGCGCTATGCAGACTGGTGGAAGAACCCGGATGTTCCGATCTATCATTTCCTGGGAGAGGATAACGTGGTGTTCCATGCCTTGATGTGGCCGGCCATGCTTTTGGCGGAGGGAACCTATCAGCTTCCTACCAATGTGGTCGGCAATTCATTCATCAACATCCAATTCCCGGGAAAGGACGAAACAAAGATGTCCAAGAGCCGGGGAACGGCGGTGTGGATTCGGGACTATCTGGCGCGGTATGATCCCGATCCGCTCCGCTACTACTTGACGCTCATCGCACCAGAGGCGCAGCGTGCCACCTTTCGAATGGACGATCTTTTCAGGCGCAACAATGATGAACTCGTCGGCACATTAGGCAATTTCGTGCATAGAAGCTTGACATTTGTACAGAAATATTTCGATGGCAAGGTTCCCCCATCAACTCCTGGGGATGAACCGTCAGAGCTTATGACCAGCCTCGCACACCTGCCGCAACGCCTCGGCGAGGCGCTCGATTCATTTCGCTTCAAGTCTGGCTTGGCATTGGTGATGCGCATGGCAAGAGAAGGGAACCGGTACTTTGATCATCAGGCGCCCTGGAGGCAGCGGAAGGAAAATCTCCGGCAATGTGGCGGCACTATCAACGTCTGTCTGAGGATTGCGAGATCACTTGCCGTTCTAGGAGCCCCGTTCCTTCCCTTTACCTCGGAAAAAACCTTTGATCTGCTTGCACTCAAAACGGAGGAACGGGCATGGGAGAAGGCATCCGAGCCCTTGGAACAAGGAAGAAGCCTCCCGCCCCCAAGACCGTTGTTTGCCAAAATTGAATAGAATCAGCCATTCACGGATGTCAGTGAAAAAGGACGCCTCAAGTTGACGGGAACTTCGCGGATGTCTCATTCTCTCGTATTACGGTCTCGGCCTCGCGCTACGACTCACGAGAGGAATACAATATCCCGTAGAGAGATTCCGGAACCGTGGCACCACCCCCTGTCATTGCGAGGAGGGTAACGACGAAGCAATCTCATCCGCCCATTGAGATCGCCGCGCTGTCGCTCGCGATGACCCCCGGGGCCTCAGTCATTGCGAGGAGGGTTCCGAAAGTGTGAGGCATTTTCCGGTCTCTCCTGAAATATCCCGAACTTCATCGGCTGAAACCTGTGAACGCTCTTAGGATTCGCGGGGTTCGCGCGACTCCGTCTTCCCCAGAGCAGCAGTTTGATGTGCTTTGGCTATGATTTCGATATCTTCAGCGATTCGGAATAGGACCACGAGCATCTCGGTCCAAACCCTGACGAGTACTGCCACAACGATGAAACACAGGGGTGAAAAGAGAAGCACAAGCACGCCCCAACCGAGTCCTGCATCAAAGGCCTTCACCACGAGACCAAGGCAGAGCAAGGCATCACCAATGAGAAGGATCCCAAAGACCAGCTTCACAAACTTGAGCACAATGAAGTGCGTGAAAGAGAAATCAAACAAGACCGATACGATACTCTCCTGGTCTCTTTCGTCCATCTCTGTCCTCCATTAGCCCGGACTTCTCACCAACCTCCGATCCCACCAAATTCTTCAGTTGCTCTGCTCCCTCAGAATGACACATGATACCACATACCTCTGCATAGTACCACTGTCATTCTGAGCGATTGAAGGGAGCGAAGAATCTCTATCCACTTCAGCAATCCAGCATTTCCGCACTTCGCTTTTTCCCATCTCGCCAGATCACCAGATTCTATATTACAGATTCTCTCCCATTCCATCACTCCAGTGCCCCAATTGCGCCTGCCGGGAGGCAGGCAAGAATCGAAGCGGAGCGGAGCGGAATTCGAAAGTTCCTCGTGCAACGAATCGGAACCCGTAGGCTCTCTTTTCGTTCCTTGAGAGTACGGCCATCCTTCTTCTATCCAAAAACACAAGGGCAGGCCGCCCACAGCGGCCTGCCCTTCGATCGTCTCCTGAAGAAGACTTCTACTCGAATTCCGCCTTGATCTGGCCCCAGGAACTTGCATCCGCTGGTGCGAGACGAGCGTTCACTGGACCATGCTGGCTCTCATTGCCCGCGGTATCTACATCCACAAGCTTGTAAAAATAACGAATACCGGGAGCCACATCACTATCAGTATGGCTATAGCTATGCGGCTCGGCACTGGTGCCGGCTCCCCGGATAATATCGCTGATCATCGCATACCCGTCGGTTTCGATCAGCGAGCGAAGCATGTAGTAGCCGAAGTTGTTCTGCTCAGTGGCAGTGGACCATTCCAGCACCACGGCGCCATCCTGCGCGTTGGCTTCAAAGGAAACCAGCTCCACGGGAACACCTTCCGAGGCCCATGCCCTGAAATAAAGGCCCAGATCGCCGGCATAGTCGTCCATGTCCTGCCAACCGCCCGCGGGGGTATACATCCAAGTGTTGCAGCTTGTGGGGTTATCGAGAAGCGGCTCGTACATCATTGTGGCGTCATCCAGATATCCAATCCAGAAATCCCCATCAACCACGATATTTTCCGCGACAAGATCCAAAGCTACCCACCAGTAGTATCCCTGATCCGGCACAGGGAGTTCCAACAACGCCATGTAAAGTGGATCGCCAGGTACACCGCCAGCATCATCCCAAACACAGATATATGCAGACTGGTAGGGGTGTGCATGTTCGCCAGTTACGTGAACCACGGTGAAGAATAACGTGTCGATCCTTGCAATGCCCCCGGCATTGAACTGGTTGGCCATTCCTTCGCCGGCGTAATCAGCGTACCAGAAATATTCGTGCTCGCCATCATCGCACTGGTAGAGCCCGCGGGAGAAATCCCGAGTGATCGGGATCATCTCTCCAGTGGGGACAACACCAGCAGAGACAAAGGACACCGAAACAATGAGCACTAGCGCAGCAAGACCTGCAAATCGCATCAGCGAGACCTCCTTAAGGTTCCTGGGAAACTACTTCGTTGCCCTGACATTCAACCAGCCAGGTCAAAGGTCGTCCGTAGGTCAGATTACCTCCTTTCATTTCGTCGTATGTGGCATACAGTCGATCTTCAACGCCGACAGGAATGAAATGCCCTCCAAAGCGCCCGTTACGCGAACTCTGTTCCGTGATCGAGGCCACAGAAGCAAGAAGGTGATAGAAGCGTAGACCCCGACGCCATTGTTCACTCAACGCGTGAGTCTCCGAATCATCGTCCCCTCTCGCCTGGTCCCCGGGGAAATCGATTCTTCAGGGCGCTGTGTAATCATACGCACCAATATTCCCGAAACGTTGAAATAGAAGGTATCGGGTTGCCCTCGCACTGTCAAGCTGCGAGCTACCCCATGATCCTCATCTTCTCCCTAATCCCTCTCGAGCTGTGTGATTCGGTAGCAGCTGAGAGATCCTTTCTCTAATGAGATGACCACATTGCATCCTCTTACGGCAATTCCCGCCACCTCCTTTTCAGTCTCGAGTTCCCATGCGGGTTCGTTCGGTTCGGCGCCAAGCCCCACGACCTTTCCCACCTCAGAGGAATATGCCACTCCAAAACCCGTGGAGGCCAACGGACAGAGCAGGGGCCCTTCTAGTTCCCGGCATGCCATCACCGACCCCTCAATCAGATCGATCAAGACAAGCCGTTTATCCCGAAGCGCACACCACGCCCGGTTCCCGATCATCACCGGAGGCGTTTGAAGGCCCGAACCGAGGTCTTCCGACCAGATCTTCGTGAAATTATCGCCAACGCAAATGATTCGTCCCTCGGCACCAAACAAGAGCACATGCCCATTCCTGGAAACCGCTTCAACCGGTCCACCCAAGAGCTCTGGACCATCATGAAGAGGACCCGAGCCAACCATGGCAGCCAGGCGCCCATCCCTGCGGCCGACAAAAAACCCCGGCTCTCCTGCGGGACCCTGGACAGCCTCAAGCATCACCCACCCTGGGCCCGCCAGTGCGAGCGGGCGACCGGGGCTCCACGCACCGCCGCGCAATGTGTGGATCGCAGAGCCGGTGGTCAGCACCGCGACTCCCCCAATCCACGCATCTGCATCAACAATGGGGAGAGGTGTATCGATTCTCGCAAGAAGACACGGGGGATCATTCCCAAGAATCAAGAGGGTCGTGAACCTTCCCTCTCTCACCGCGAACAGTGAATCACTATTGATAGGTGAAATCCTCACCTCACCGGATGTACCTAACTTGAGGAGTCGTTTCCCATCCACCAAGGATCTCGCCTCGATCCCCCCCCTCACCTTGGCGATCCACACAGTTTCTCCCAGAATCACAGGCGCCGAGGCCAACCTTGCCCCAATGCGATGAGACCACACAGGCTCTGAAATGGCCCCGCCAAAAGCGACTGCGCACAGCAACATGATGACCACGCATAGCCCCATGAAGGGACGCGTATCTCCGAAAACTCCATAGGATCGCATGATCTGCTCTCCCTCGTGCCCCATTACCGATCGTTTTTCTGAGAAGATAACCGGATTATTCAGGTTGTTTCAGGATAGGCAGGGAAGTGGTTTGCTCTTCCACCAAGGAACTTCCTCCTACGTTTTGACGAACTCCTTGAGCCCCTGTGCGAGCGCTTCCAGCCGCTCGCTGGCCAGGCCATTTACCGTGCCCTTCACGAATATACCATCCTTTCGTAGCGCCCCCGCCCGTTTGCCGGTAAGAATCTCGATCCCTTGATCAATGTGATCAATGGCCCACACGCGAAACTTGCCCGCGGAGATGGCCTCGTGTACCTCAGGAGCCACCATCAAATCATTCGTATTCCCGGAAGGGACGATCACTCCTTGCGTGCCTGTCAGGCCACGTTCATTGCAGATCCTGAAGAAGCCTTCGATCTTCTCGTTCACGCCTCCAATGGGCTGGATGTTACCCATCTGATCTACTGCGCCCGTCACCGCAATCTCTTGACGAAGAGGCACACAGGAGAGCGCGGACAAGAGTGCATAGACTTCGGCCGAGCTGGCACTATCACCATCGATCTCGGAATACGACTGCTCAAAACAGAGCGTTGCCGACACACTCAAGGGCCATTTCGACGAGAAACGCGAGCGCAGAAATCCGGTGAGAATGAGAACACCCTTATCGTGGGTGCTCCCAGAGAGCTTGACCTCACGCTCAATGCTGATGATACCGCTCTGACCCATGCCGACTTGAGAGGTGATGCGCGTGGGCTTGCCAAAGGCATAGTCCCCCACCTGGTACACCGCGAGACCATTGACCTGGCCCACCACAAGCCCTTCGGTATCGATCCGTTTGATCCCCTCGATGATGATCTCCTGATACTTGTCGTCCACGAGGCTGACCCTCTGGGTTCTCCTCTTCAGGGCCTCAGCCACATGGCTGCGCGAGACCAGCTCCTCCTCTTCTTCGTCTGCAACCTTGGACGCCTCCCGTGCCACATCAGCCAACAAGCTGAATCGAGTCGTGAGTTTGTTACGCCTTCCCGCTTCCCGCACACCGAACTCCAGCATGGCGGCGATTCCCGAGGAATCAAAGTGCAGGAGGTCGCTCGCCCCGATCATATTCCTCAAGAATGTCATATACTTCTGGGGTCCTTGCTCATCGAGATCCATTACCGTGTCGAACTCTGCCTTGATCTTGAAAACATTCTTGAAATCATTGTCCATATGGTACAGCAGGTGATACAACTGCGAGTCGCCGACCATGATGACTTTGACATCGCACTTCACCGGCTCGGGTTTGAGTGCCGTGGTGCCCAACATCCCATAAGTCGGCTCAAATGTATGGACCTCGATTTGCCGGTTTCGAAGCGTTCTTTTCAGGGTATGCCAGACCCCAGGCTCCATGAGCACATCGTGGGCATTAAGAACAAGATACCCACCATTGGCGCGCAGAACAGAACCGGGCTTGATTTTTGTGAAATTCGTGCTTATCAGGCCTACACTTTCGACCCTCTTCTCGATGAGACCAAAAAGATTCGTGTAGGTCGGCGCCGTTTCCACCACCACGGGTGCGCCGTTCAGAGCCGTATTGTCCACTACGATGTTCACCGCATACTGCAGGAAGGGATCGCCGGATTCCTCGTCGGACTCGTCCCCCTCCTCGCTCTTGACGAATAGGCCCAGACTGGAAAGGATGTCGGCTTCGATATCGTCCAGATACTGATGTACTTCCTCATGAGGCAAGCGTTCCTTGATGTCGGATATCTGATCGTGGACCATGGGCTCGGCCAGCTCATGGGCGATGCGCTTCACGGCAAGCTGTATATCGCGCTCTATGCTCCTCGTCTGCTTCAGGGTCACTTCCATCAACGCGAAAAGCTCTTTGTACTTCTTGTGGTACTCCTGGGCTTGCTCATGGGTGATCTTCCCGGCATCAGCAAGCTTGTCGACTTGATTGAGGGGAACTCCCTTCTCCTCAAAGAGCAAAACCAGATCAGGCTTCACATACGGACCTGCCTGGACTTGTACGACCGCAAATGAGGCTTCGTCAATCTTCTTCTCCAGCTGACTATGGATCTCCTGCTCCTGCTCCTTATACGTTTCGACAACCTGTCTGCGGCGCTCGGCGAATTGATCGCTCTCGATCATCAGGGGCAACTTCGTCCGAAACGAGGACACGAGATTCTGAATCTCATCCTTGAGTTTGTCACCTCCACCGGCGGGAAGCCTCAAAGCTCTCGGCATATCGGGATTCTTGAAATTGTTGACATAGCAAAGATCCGGTGGAACAGGTCGAACCGCCGCGTATCGTTCGATGAGAGCTTTGACCGCTGTCGATCGCCCCGTACCGGGATCACCACTCACATAAATATTGTAGCCGTCGGATTCCATGTCGAGCCCATGCTTGAGAGCCTCCATGGCCCTCGCCTGGCCGAGGATCTCTCCGGATGTTTGGACCTCCCTGGTGCTAGAGACGCCAAGCTCTTTTTCGTTGCATGTCCATCGGAGCGATGAGGCAGCCAGAGCTTCGTGATGTGTGGCCCTTATTTTCTCCATGATCCCGGTCTCTCCTAGTCAGTTCCCATGTCAACGGTAGCAATGCCTACGATCAGCATTCCCCTGGCTCGGGCAGATGCGCGGCTTTGCCCCGTGATGCCTCGGATGCCATCGGCAAGGCACAGGCTGTCTGCCTCTTCTCGGCCTCGCCAATCGCTCTCCATGAGCACATTCGGCTGTGCCGATTCCGGCACACGTCGGGTGACTACAAGCCCCTGTCCTTGAGCAACCTCGGAATTTCGGATGGAATACGCGCCACGGGAACATCCACTGCCTCGAGAGCCTTGATCTTGCCCTCCGCAGTACCATTCCCTCCCGCGATTATTGCACCGGCGTGCCCCATCCGCTTGCCTGGTGGCGCCGTTCTGCCTGCGATGAACGATACCACGGGCGTGGTCATTTCTTCGCTGATGTATTGGGCGGCACGTTCCTCATCATTTCCGCCGATCTCTCCTATCATCACGACCGCATCGGTCTCGGAATCTCTCTCGAAGAGCTCCAGTGCATCGAGGAACGTCGTGCCGATGACTGGATCACCTCCGATGCCCAGCCCAGTGGATTGCCCCAGGCCTGCATGGGTAAGACTGGCCACAACCTCGTAGGTCAGCGTTCCTGATCTGCTCACCACCCCTATGCACCCCGGTGTGTGAATTGCACCGGGCATGATGCCCACCTTACACTTGCCTGGGCTGATGACCCCGGGACAATTCGGACCGATGAAACGAACGCCCCTCTCTGTGAGAAAGGCCTTCACTTTTATCATCTCCACTGCGGGAATCCCCTCGGAGATGCACACCACCAATGGGATTCCCGCCTCCGCGGCTTCCAGCATTGCATCAGGCGCCAGAGCCGCCGGGACATAGATCACCGAACAGTTCGGCTCAACGCTCTCATAGGCGTCTACCACGGAATCGAATACGGGAACTCCCTCCATGGTAAGGCCCCCCTTGCCTGGGGTGACCCCGCCCACGACGGTGGTCCCATACTCGATCATCTTCTTGGTATGGAAACTCCCGTCTCTGCCGGTTATTCCCTGAACGAGTACTCTTGTATCAGTATCAACCAGTATGCTCATCGGCCTCCTCCTGCGGCCATAGCCACTGCACGCCGGACCGCTTCTTCCATGGATGCGCCCACTTCAAGCCCCACATCCCTGAGGATTCTCTTGCCTTCATCTTCATTGGTTCCGGTGAGTCGAACCACCACGGGGGGTTTTTTCTTGAGCTCAGCAAGGGCCTGCACCATGCCGCGTGCCACATCATCGCAACGGGTAATACCCCCGAATATATTGAACAGTACGCTCTTGACTTTCTGATCGGAGAGCAGGATTCGCATAGCCGTCAAGACCTTCTCGGGGCTGGAGGACCCACCGATATCCAGGAAGTTGGCTGGCTTGCCGCCGAAGTGCTTGACCATATCCATGGTGGCCATGGCAAGACCCGCACCATTTACCACGCATCCGATATCTCCATCGAGCCCTACGAAGCTCAACCCGGCAGCTCGTGCTTCCTCCTCCAAGGGATCCTCTTCACCTGCGTCTCTCATCCCGGAAACCGTCGGCTGCCGAAACAATGCGCTATCATCGAAGTTCATCTTTGCATCCACCGCCAGAACTTTGCCGTCTCGCGTCACCACTAATGGATTGATCTCCACCAGCGAGGCGTCTCGTGCGACGAATCCTGCGTAAACGCCACGGATGACCACCGCAAGCTGTCGGTAGATCGCTTTGTCATCATGGAGTTTCATGGCCAACCGTCTGGCCTGGAAAGCCGCAAGGCCGATCTGAGGATCTGCCCATTCCTTGTAGATCTTCTCAGGACTGTGAGCAGCCACCTCCTCGATCTCAACCCCACCCTCGGTGCTGCCCATGATGACGAGACGCGAACACGATCTGTCTATGACCGCACTCACATAAAGCTCATTCTCGATGTCCACTGCCTCTTCCACCAGGACTTGTCGAATGATAATGGAATCGCCTCCGGTCTGAAATGTACGGAGTTGGCTTCCCAGCATCTTCCCGGCTTTTGCTTCGGCGTCCGCGGCGGTCGCGGCAAGCTGAATACCACCTGCTTTGCCCCTCCCTCCCGCGTGGACCTGGGCTTTGATGATTACTTTTCCCCCGAGTTCCTGAGCGACCCGGTAGACTTCCTCCGGGTTGCTCGCCACCTTTCCCCGGGGGATCGGCACGCCGAACTCCGCAAGAATACTCTTCGCCTGATACTCATGAACCTTCATGGGTGACCCCCTTGGCGGAACGAGCCCCCACGCCATGCGGGGGCTCACCACACCAGTATCATCTCAACAGATCTATTGCTTCGTCTTTTCCGCAGGCCTCGATCCCCCGAGGCCTACTCTGAGATATCCTTCACCGAGCCGAGCGGACTCAGAATGACAGACCGAGCCCAAGCTCTATGCATCAGCCATGCGAAACGTATGGCTGACGTGGATAATATCCAATTCTGGTCTTGCTCCTATGCTCAGCCCTTCCCTTCTTCTGCTGTCCTCTGTCCTCTCCGGCCGGAACGGCAGGCGTTTCTTCCGAGCGGAGTCTCGGAAGAAGGCTATATCTTTTCCGCCGCCAGCCGTGCTCGCAACCGGACAATGGCCTCCGTAGGATTCAGGTCCTTGGGACATGCCTCCACGCAGTTAAAAATCGTGTGACACCTCCAGAGCCCATTGCGGCTGTTGAGCACATCCATCCTCTCATGGAAACCCTCGTCCCTCGTATCGAAGCAGTAGCGCGCTGCCTTGAGGAGCGCCGCCGGCCCGAGAAAATCATCGTTGCTCCAGTACGACGGGCAGGAAGACGTACATGCGCCGCACAGAATACATTCGTAGAGGCCATCGAGCTTCTTCCGATCTTCGGGAGACTGCAGTCGCTCCTTGTCCGTGGGAGAGAGGCCCGCAATCAACCAAGGCTTCACCGCTTCAATATGGCCGAAGAAACGATCCATATCAGTGACCAAGTCTCGCAACACCTCGAAGCCGGGAAGGGGCTCCACCTTGATCACGCCTTTGAGCGTGAACACCTGCAGCTCACAGGCCAGCTCGTTCTTGCCATTGATCTTCATGGCGCATGAGCCGCAAATCCCATGCCGGCAGCTTCGGCGATAGCTCAGACTCCCATCCTGTTCCCATTTGATGGCATTGAGTGCATCAAGAATGGTCCACGACTTCTGCACATCCACCGTGTATGTCTGGAAATAGGGCTTCTTGGAGCTTTCAGGATCATATCGGAAAACCTTGAATTGTCTCTCCATGGCGCCCTCCTAGTACTTCCGCGCTTCAGGCGGGTATTTGGTGATCACCACCGGTTTGTACTCGAACCTGAGACTGCCGTCCTTCTCTTTGAATGCCAATGTGTGCTTGTGCCATTTCTCATCGTCGCGTCCGGAAAAATCAGTCCGCCAATGGGCGCCACGGCATTCCTGACGAGCGAGAGCGCTTTTCGCGATCACTTCACAGAAGTCGAGCATATGTTTCAGTTCGACAAGCTCGTTGAGCTCGGTATTGAACACCTTCGACTTGTCTTGCAGTCCCACATGCTCAAAGCGTTCCTGGAGATCCGCGATCTTTGCCACGAGCTTTGAGAGCTTCTCTTCATCACGGAAAACACCGCAGAGGTTTTGCATGGCGTCTTGGAGCTCACCACGCACAACACTGGCCCGCTCTTTCCCCTCATGGGCACGGTAGTGTGCGACTTCATCTTCAACATGCTGCGTGGGAATCGCCGTTCCTACCACCACCGGCCCCTTTTCCTTCACGAACTCGGCCATGGCCATACCGCCTCGTCTCCCGAATACCGCGGCTTCCAAGGTCGAATTCGTCCCCAGCCTGTTGGCGCCGTGATTCGAGACACACGCACACTCACCGCTGGCGTAGAGGCCCTCCACCGGCGTCTCGCGCCCGTCTAGAAGAACTCTCGTGTCAAGATCAGTGGGAATGCCTCCCATGGAGTAATGCGCGGTGGGTCTGATGGGAATCGGTTCCTTGATGCAATCCACTCCCGCGAACTTGAAGACCAGCTCGTGGACTTGTGGAAGGCGCTCCAGGATCTTGTCAGCACCGAGGTGGGTGAGATCGAGATGGATATAGTCCGCCCCATCGATTCCTCGCCCTTCGTTGATCTCAGTGGTCTCAGCCCGGGAAACCACATCCCGCGGAGCCAGCTCCATCTTCGCTTCAGCATACTTCTTCATGAAGCGTTCGCCATCTTTATTGAAAATATACCCACCTTCTCCGCGGGCGGCCTCGGAGACCAGTATGCCAATGGGGTAAAGCCCTGTGGGGTGGAACTGGACGAACTCCATGTCTTCCAACGGAATGCCATGCCCAAGCACAAGAGAAAGACCGTCCCCGGTATTGGCGTGGGCGTTGGAAGTCACTTTCCATGCCCGGGCATACCCACCCGTGGCCAGCATCACGGCCCTGGCCCAGAAAGCATGCAGCATCCCAGTTCTTATCTCAAGGGCAATGACGCCATGACAAACGCCGTCTTCGATCATGAGTGATACGACAAGGAACTCGTTATAGAACCTGACTCCGCATTTGAGGCTCTGCTCGTAAAGGCAGTGGAGCTGCGCATGGCCCGTACGATCGGCCGCATAGCAGGACCGCTGTACAGGGGCTTTCCCAAACTGGCCAAAATGCCCCCCGAACTTCCTTTGGGCGATCTTGCCGTCAGGTGTACGCGAGAACGGAACACCCAAGTGCTCCATTTCATACATGACCGGGATCGCCTCCTTCACCAGCAGCTCCTGCGCATCCTGATCTCCTAAATAGTCGCTTCCCCGGACGGTATCATAGAAATGCCATTCCCAATTGTCTTCCGTCTCATTGCCCAAAGCAGCTGCACAGCCACCCTGTGCGGCGCCGGAGTGTGAACGCGTGGGATAAATCTTGGAGAGTACCGCGACATCCGCTGATTCTCCCGCCTTCATGGCGGCGTAGAGCCCGGCGATGCCGGCTCCTACCACCACTACGTCGTGACGATGGTGCTCCATGCTTACTGATCCTCCTGCTCGATTGCGTGTGCCACCGTTTATGCCTTGAACGGCAGAATCGTCACCAGGCCCAAGACAAAAAGAGCGAGCCCCACGGTGACAACAATGGAGTATAGTGTAATCCTGAGAACCGGCTTACGAGCCCATCCATCAAGCAGAACAGACCATACACCGTAAAGACCATGCAATATTACCAGACTAAGAAAAAAGATATTGACAAACTTCCAGGTTGGAGTTGCAACCCTTTCTGCAACTTTCTCATAGGTAACGAAGTGTTCTGTGCCGATATGAGTCACTATATAATGAGCAAGAAAAGCAGGAAGCAGGAGTATTCCCGTCACTCTCTGCATCAGCCACCAGTTTAGACCTCCGGATCCATGGCCTCTATCGAATTTCATCCTCGTGATCCTCCTAGAGAAGAATGACACATACGCATGTCTAATGCGGAGTGCTGATATGCGAGAGCGCGGCGAACGCAGTCCAAAAGAAGAGGACTCCAGCCACGACCAGGGTTCCCACGAAAAGGCTCTTCTGGTGCTTCGATCCTCCAAAGAACTCGATGATCATGATTCTTGCGCCATTGATGCCATGGTAGAGTACTGCACCAATGAGCAGAACCTCAAAGATGAGGGTGACGGGGCTTTGAATGAATTCCATGATCCCGTCGAAGCTTTCCTTGCCCTTCGCAAGGTGGTGCATCACCCAGATGTGAACGGCGAGGTAGAAGGTAATTGCAAGGCCCGTGATTCTGTTCAGGAGCCACGCAATGTACCCGGCGTGCCATCTGTACGCCATCAGTCGACCTCCTTTGTCGCTGGTATCCCGGCCAATCATCAGTCCACTGCCAGTACGCCACACGCGAGCAGCGGTGGCCATCCGCTGCATACGGCCCATGACGCGGGAACATCGTTTGGGTCCGCCATATATTCGGACTGAGGAAAAATGACGACCCATACTAGAGCTTCTGGCTGAGCAACGTCAAGCTCCCAGATCGCATAATAATGGTTTCGACTTGCCCAGGCGCCCATGATAGACTATTCTGTCTCCGATATGGCGGCCGCTCTTGGCGGCATCGACCCTGGTTTGACTCAACGAGTGAGACACAGCTTCGAAGGCGGACCATGGACGAAAAGCAAGACCAAGATATGATGCAGATCACAGGGAATGATGAAGCCATTCTTGTGGTCGACGATGAGGCTGGCGTCAGAGAAGTCATGCGTATGGCCCTGGTGGGTGAAAACTACAGCTGTCATGTAGCGGCAAGCGCCCGCGAAGCGCTCCAATTCCTTGAGGCGGATTCCATCGCACTTGTGATCACGGATTTGAGAATGCCTGGAGAGGATGGTGTCTGGCTGCTCCGCCAGGTCCAGGAGAAGAGCACCGACATCGCGGTAATCGTGGTGACCGCAGTCCGAGATCTCAGGATGGCCATCGATTGCCTCAAGAAAGGCGCATACGACTACATCACCAAACCATTCGATATCAGCGATATGCTCTTCGCAGTTCGACGGGCATTGGAGCGCCGGCATCTCTTACTGCTCAACAAAGAATATCAGAGGAACCTGGAGAATATGGTTGAGCAACGAACAAGTCAGCTTCACCGCGCACTGTCGGCTCTTCAAACCACGTATGGTGAGACATTGCAGGCCCTCGTCGCCAGTCTCGACGCTCGTGAACATGAGACTACGAATCACTCGCTCCGCGTCAAAGAGTATACCTGCCTACTGGCAAGACACGTGGGGATTGATGACAAGGATCTCCTTCAGATCTCCTGTGGCGCGCTTCTCCATGACATTGGGAAGATCGGCATACCCGACGCCATCCTCCTGAAGCCTGGCCTCTTGGACAACACCGAGTGGAAGATCATGCGCAAACATCCGGTGATTGGGTATCGGATACTAGAAGGAGTCAGTTTTCTCGAACAGGCAAGGGAGCTTGTCTATGCACATCAGGAACAGTTTTCTGGAGCGGGTTATCCGAATCACTTAAAGAGAGACGAGATACCTTTGGGCGCTCGGGTTTTCGCGGTGTGTGACACATTGGACGCAATCACCAGTCACCGCCCATATCGGCAAGCGCGATCGTTCGAGCAAGCATATGCCGAGATAATCAGTGTCCGCGGGGAACAGTTCGACCCCGAGGTGGTTGATGTGTTCGCAAAACTCCCCCTTGATGTCTGGAGGGAAATCCGCCGAAGAACCTTGGAGGCCAAAGCCACGCAAGCACCCTCCCTCCCCCTGATTTCCCGGATCACGGATTCCTAAGGCGGCCTCCGGCCGCAATCCCCCATTCTCCCATTCCCACATATTCCAGATTGCCAGATTTTAGATTATTCCCCCATCCCCCCAGATTCTTCAGTCGCTCCGCTCCCTCAGAATGACAGGCATTCACACATCTGCATTTGTACTCCCACTGTCATTCTGAGCGACCACAAGGAGCGAAGAATCTCTCCTACATCCTTCCTCCGTCATCTGAACGCTCAACGCCGCACGCTTCCTTCTCCCCTCTCCCCCAAATTCTTCGGTCGCGACCGTCGTATCGGGCATCAATGGCCATGACGGAGCATGGCCCTCCATCATCTGAACGCTGAACGCTATCGTCTTCCCCATCCCCCATCCCCCATTCCCC
>JAUXFG010000141.1 GCA_030620115.1 Candidatus Fermentibacterota bacterium | reverse complement strand
GTGCTATGTGAAGTTCCGCATTATGTGGAGTTGATCCCTCCTTCGCCCTGATTCCCAGGGCATTCCGACACATATGATAGGTATTGCTGCACATAATTCCGTGCTATAGCTATCTCTGACTTGCCCGATGAACGGGGCAAGGGAAGGAGGTTGTTATGGCGTTGGAACAGGTCTTTGAGTGTCCACGGACATGTGATCGGCTGCGAAGTGGGCCGTTGTGTCAGCTTCTCGATGGGTTCTGCGACTGGTTGGTGAGCAAGGGCTTCAGCCGCTGGTCCATTCGGACGCATATAGGGAACGTATCACATTTCAATCAGTACTTGGGCGGTCCAACAGCGAAGCCCCAGGTTAGGATTACGGTAAAGGATGTTGAGGGCTTCTTCCAGGCGTACCCTTCATGGTGCCGGAACCGGGGGCCGCTTGAGGAGTACCTGCATCGAGTCCGCTCTTCGATCAATCGTTTCACCGGCTACCTTCACCACAAGGGGCTGTTCGATCCCTTACCGCGGCAGGCACAGTATCAGCCCCTTGTTGATGCTTACCTGGAGTGGATGCGGGGCTACCGGCATGCCGCTGAAGGCACCGTGGCGCTTCGGGCTCATTGTATACGTCAATTCCTTGAATGGCTTGGCTCGGAGGCTACACGGCAGGGCTTGGAAAGGCTAAGCCCTGAAAGGGTTGAGGCGTTTTTCCTGTGGTATGCGCACAGGATGGGCCGATCGGCCCGCCGCTCGATGCAAGCGGCTTTGCGCACGTTTTTCCGGTTCTGTTTGCACCACGGCTATATTCACCAGCCCCTAGACCTGGCAGTGCCCACATTGCGAACGTACAAGCTGAGCACGGTTCCACGCGGGTTGACCGAGACCCAGGCCCAACAGGTACTGGGCTGCATAAATCGAGCAACCGATGCGGGGCGTCGTGACTATGCGATTATCCAACTCCTCCATGCCTATGGTGTACGTGGCGGACAGGTTCGTGCGCTCCGCCTTGAGGATATTGACTGGGCCGAGAACCGGATCCTATTCAAGGCTTCCAAGCACGGCAAAGACAGTCTCCTGCCCTTGACCAGGGAGGTGGGCGAGAGCCTGCTGGACTATCTGCAAAACGCCCGTCCGCATTGTTCTTTCCCCGAGGTCTTTCTGACCTCTCGATCACCGTTTCATCCGATGCTTCATCCCGACATCCTTTCCGCCATGGCGGAGCGCCGCATACGGGCTGCCGGTATCGACATCCCGAGTAAAGGCACACATGCCTTCAGACATGGCTTTGTCACCCGCATGGTCGAGGAGGGTCATTCCCTCAAAGCCGTAGCCGACGTCCTCGGCCATCGCCATCTCTCCACTACGTTCATCTATACCAAGGTGGATTTCAACGCGCTGAAGCAGGTAGCCCTGGACTGGCCACAGGAGGTGAGCGAATGAGCGCATGAAAGCTGTGCAGTTGTTTAGCGACAAAGATCGAGAACTTCATCAACCTGCGTCGTGTGTCAGGCACTGACTACGCTTCGCAGGCTCTCCTGTTGGGGTATTTCGACCGTTTCCTGGTCCAACAAAAGCTGAGCGAGCCACGCCTCACCCGCCAGATCACCGATCGGTATCAGCAGTCTCTTTCGATGCTTGCGCCGCGCACCCAGGGCAACCGCTTCAGTGTGGTCCGCCAGTTCTGTAAATACCTGGCCGGAACCGATCCGCTCAGCTATGTACCCGAGCCACTGCGGACGCCCCCTCCGCATGGGGCTCATCAGCCATATATCTACAGCTTGGACGAAGTCCGGGCACTGTTGGCAGCCGCCTCTGATCTGCCGCCCCCTGGATCCTTGCGACCGCACACGTTCCACACGTTGCTGGGTCTTCTCTATAGCACCGGCATACGGATCGGGGAAACCTTCGCGCTGAACGTGGAACACTTCTACGTGAATGAGCAGCGGCTCTATATCGCCGAAGGCAAGTTCCGCAAGGCTCGCTGGATCGCGTTGAGCGGCTCTACCTCCCAGGCATTGCACCAATACCTCGACAGACGGCTGCAGAGAAAACCTCGCTCGACGGACTCGCCACTGTTGCTTAACGAGCGTGGTCGGCGGCTCTGTCACTCCTCGGTCCATCAAACGTTCAAGCGCCTGCTTGCACAGTGCGGCATCGCTAAAAGCAAACACCACGGCCCGCGCATCCATGACGCACGTCACACCTTTGCCGTTCATCGGCTGCTGGCCTGGTATCGAGACGGACAGGATGTCAACGCCAGGCTTCCGGCCCTTGCTACCTATATGGGACATGTAGATATCAGTTCGACTCAAGTCTACCTGCAACCCACTGCCGAGTTGCTCGGCGAAGTCCACAATCGGTTCCACACCTACTATGTGAAGAACGTCACGTCTCACGGAGAACGATCATGACTCATCCCTTGGCCCCCCTGCTGAAACGATTCTTCAGCCACTATCTGCCGGTGCAGAAAGGGCTCTCGGTCAACACCGTGCGAGTCTACCGCGATACGGTCAAACTGTTGCTCTGTTACGCTGCGGATAGCCTCCACAAATCTGTGGATCTCCTGGCCGTGGAAGATCTTGCCGAACCGCTCGTGCTCAGATTCCTCGATGACCTCGAACAGACGCGGGGGTGCTCCGCCCGTACGCGCAACTCCCGCCTGGCGGCTATCCGCAGCCTGTTCGCCTTTATCGCACGGGAGGAACCTATACTCCTGGTGCAGTGTCAGCAGGTCCGTGCTATCCCACTGAAGCGCACCAAGCACAAAACCATAGACTATCTCGAAGAGAACGAAATGCAGGCCGTGCTTGATGCTGTCGATATCAACTCACGCACGGGGATCCGGGACCGAGCCCTCCTTCTGCTGCTCTACAATACCGGCGCCCGCGTCAGCGAGATCGTGACCCTTCAGCTTGCCGACTTGCGCTTGGTCGGCTCGCCACAGATCAGACTCCACGGCAAAGGTAACAAGGAGCGTTCCTGTCCTCTGTGGCCTGAGACCGTCGCTGCCGTTGAGGCCTACATCGAGCAGCGCACGCCCAAAACGGCAGGCATTGAACACGTGTTCCTTAACGCCAACGGGGATCCCATCACCCGCTTCGGTATCCGCTATGTGACCCGCTCGTATGGCGTTCGGGCCAAAGCCAAACAACCGTCACTCACCAGCAAGCCGCTCAACCCCCATACCATCAGACATACCACCGCAATGCATCTCTTGCGCTCGGGCAACGACATCAACATGGTCAGCTACTGGCTGGGGCACGCGGATCTCAATACCACCCACATCTATGTGGAAATCGACATGGAGACCAAACGCAGGATGCTCGCCAAAGCCGAACCGCCCAGCATCAGTAAGCAAGCCCCCTGGCACAAACCGCATGTCTTGCAGTGGCTCAACGCCCTTGCCAGAGACCCCAGATTATGTGTAGTTAATCACTAAGCTGATGTCTACAATGGGGCCAGAACCAAGGAGGGAAACGCATCAACTCCACATAATGCGGAACTTCACATAGCACGCATTATGTTGAGCTCAACATAAAGCGTGATTCCGGAGCAGGCTCCAGGCGTACACCGACATTCCCGAGGAAACAACAATGTCGGCCAATCGATTCAGAAGGTCCTCGCGGTCCTTGTTGGACCGGAAAATCTTGCACCGCTCAATCCCACGCACCATTACGTGATGCAACGCGCCCGTGGTATCAAGTCTTGGTCCTCGTGGCATAATGCAACCAATATGACCAGCGCCGAAGCCATTCGCAAGTTTAATATACTAGCTACGTCCCCATTGCCACATACGAGAACGCCGTGAGGATACGATGCCAGCGGGCAAAGCGATTGTCCGCAAAAAGCAGATCGCGGCTTGATCTGACAGACGACGCCACAAGCAAGATACCTGTACAATCAAATACGATCTGCTACACAATAGGTGCATCCAGAATCCCCAAACAGGAGACTTGGCACCGTGATTTTCCTGCGTCTTCTTTCTTGAAGGCTATTGCTTCTCTGTCTCTACTCCGTTGCTGTCTGCCGGAAGAAAACTGCCCACCCAAAGGATGGGGGTGTCTATGTCCATCCAAATCTGCAATTCAGGGATTGACGCGATAGTCCGAACCCTGACGAGCTACCGTGCGGACAAAGCCATGGGGATCATTTTGTGCGTCCTTCACTGCCTTCGATGCTTGTTCGTCATCTATCTCCATAAGTCCCGTCACTGCGATTCCCCGAGTATGGAAGTCGGCACTCTTGACTAGGCGTAACAGGTCAGAAAGAGCCGGCTCTCCGATTGCACCTAACGCTTTTGCCGCATCCGAACGTATTCCAGAATCTTCGGTAGAGCTTTCAACAATCTTTACCAGAGAGTCTATAGCTGCTGCATCTCCTATCTTCCCCAAGGCTCGCACGGATATCTTTCTGACAAACGGATCTCTCGTGTAGCGAGTCCCGCCATGGTATTCCCATCGGGGTAGTAGGGCCAGGAGTGGATCTACGGCTCTGTGGTCCCCGATTTCTCCGAGCGCCTTCGCCGCTCCCCGTACGACATAGTCGAGCTCGTGGTTTAATAGACGCAAGAGAGGCTCAACAGCAGGCTCGCCAATATGCCCTAGTGCCCGTGCTGCGATTTCCTGCACGTTCACACACCGATTGTCCAAAGCCTTCAGCAGCGGTTGCAGGGCTCGGGTATCGCCCGTATCCTCGACAATGCTTTCCAAAACCCGCGCTGCGGCAATGCGTACAAGATCATCCTCATGTCCAAGACGCATCGCTATCATCTCCAAAGCAGTTGGGTCCTTCATGCGCTGAAGGACGGCCGTCGCCTCATCTCGCACATATCTATTCTCGTCCTCCAGGGCAATGAGTAGAGCCTCAATCGCCCCTGATCCCCCTATCTTCCCAAGGGCCTCTGCCACCTTCCATCGAACAAACCAGTCGTTGTCGCTCAGTCTACCGACGAGTGGTCTGACAGCTCTCTCTGCTCTCAGCTCTCCGAGAGCCTGTACTGCGCGCCGTCGTACGTATCGATCTTCATCCTGAACCAACCTAAGCAATGGTCCCACCGCCTTCTTGTCCCCAATCCGGCCCAACGCCTCGGCGGCTCCCCCTCGAACGTTAGCATCCGGCGAATCCAACATCTCGATTACTTCATCCAGGCCCTTCTGACCTTTCGATACAAGCAATTCCACTCCTATCTGGCGCACCATCGGATCCGTGCTTCTCAGCTTGAAGCCTACTAACTCTGCAGCGTCTTCTCCCTCTGGCTCCGCTTCGCCATCGGCTTGGTCATCTTCCAATACGTACCGTACTACTTCCACATGATCAGATTGATACTCCAAGAGCACCACAGAGCCGTCCCGCTTCACTTCAACGTTCGCGCTGCCTATGATGTGAGGTGGCCGATCAACCGTGAGCCTGGCCAATTCACGACCCTCATGATCGTATGCTGCGATTCGCAACTCCGAAGATGATGCCCAAACAACCGGATTTTCTCCCACACGGTCCATGATCAGCTTGGTTTCCGGCCTGTCTACAACCTCGGTCACCCAGATCCTTCCCTCCTCATCCACAGATACATAGAAACCCGCCGGTACTCTCACCTCTCTGCTTTCCCCTGATGCGCTATCCAACACCTCAATTGAGACCCTCTCCTGATCCTTCTCCCCTTGCGCCCGCCGTATGCTATATTCTCCGCCATGCTTATCTCGAATAGTCTTCCCCTCCTCAACACGGAGCCCTCTCAGCCGCCGTTCCCTGTGAGAGAATCTGCCTTCCACATTCTGTATCACGGCATCTATCCTGGCTCTCTCTTCCGGTCCACCAGGATACATGCCAAGAGTCTCCCATACCTTCGTGCCATTCTGATGCACTATTGTCACATCTCCGCGTCCACTCCCCCCTCTAGTGAACACCCAACCTTTCTCGTCAACAGCGATGCCATTTATGCAGTCAATGTTGTTGGCCACCCAATCCAACTCGCCATTGCTGTCGAATTTCTGTATCCTACCCAAAACGCCTTCGGCTATCCACACGCATAGGCCGTCTGATACCCAGAAATCCGTTATGCCTTCTGGCGAGCCTGGTCCTCCTCTCTCCTGCACAACCAGGGCTTGGCCGGGGCCCACACCGTATTCCAGCGTAGCCAGTACTTCACGGTTGAATTCGGAGCCTGCCAGGCTTTGACCAATGAGCATCAAATAGGCACAAACGGCAGCAAACGCCTTCATTGCGATCCTCCTCTGAGATGGCTATCCTGAACCCGAGCCCGGTGCAGGTGCCTTCAGCCTGTAGAGATGATAGTTAGGTTCCGGGTAGCCCGGAGCCTGCTGCAGTTCCAGGAAGTCATCATGAAGATCCTGGTCCCACCGGTATCTGACTCTGTTTCGATTGGGGAAGTCGTTATATGGTGTCAATCCCCCCGCAGCCTCTATCACATCGATCATTATCGGCGTTGACCCTTCGGGGCTTCTTGAGACAACCGCGACCACGTGACCCCCCGGCCAAATCAACAGATCTCCCGGCCTGACACTGTCTGGATTGGACAGCTCTTCAGTGCAATCCGGAGCCTCATGCGGGTCTACTAGCGCCCAGGTACTCACATACCAAGGGTCCCATCCGTAGTTTGTCCATAACGTCCCGCAGCATATCAGCGCACCACATTGAATCCCATAGCCATCATAGTGGGGATCGGCTCCATCATACTCCATCGTCGTCTTGCCACCGAACCATGCTCCTCCCCACTCGTAAGGCTCAGTAAGATACGCAGTCATCCACTCAAGAAACCTCGTCCTATTCCGATCATCCGAAACGGAAGCATCTCGCACAGCGATCCTTGTCGCATGCGCCCCATTCCTTGACTCGATCACGCAGCCACGGCTGGCTTCTGTTGGCTTCAATCGAGCGCTGAGCCTGTAGAGACCCGCGGACAGTACCCGATACGGGAAGGTATGAATGCCACCCCATGGCGCGTTGACCAGAGTAACTGCATTGTAGCAATGCTGTCTGTTGCTTCCTCCTTGCGGTTCTGACCCCTTGTGAAGCAGCAAGACGATCTCACAGTTGTAGTAATCCCTCATCGCCTGCGGCATACCCAATATGGTGCCTGGCTCTATGCTCGGAAAGTCCGAAATCGCCTGGGGTTTGATGTTGGACCAACCCACTTCAGGATTCTCGTCCTCCGGCCCGTGTTTGGTACCCGTTATGTAGAACTTCCCATCATTTGCCAGATCGTAGGCGCCGCCCCACATGGCATCAGAATCTACTACCAAGATCGGTACCAACTCAACATCCACCCAGGAAGAAATGAGTCGTGGATAGGGTGGGGACCCTTGTGCCCAATGATAGGACACCACCAATTCTCCCACCGTGATGCCCAGCGTGTCCTCAATCGCGCATGCTGAGTACCCAGCGGGTTTATATCCTATGCCAATGCCGCAGTCCCTCCCCATGGCCGATCTCTCCACACCCTCGACCCAGAACTCCTCCATTACTTGGGTGAACTCATATCTATCACCAGGATACTCTGAGAGATCCCATGTAACGCTATGATCGACGCCGGTGATTATCCCATGGTCGGCGCCTTTGGTCAGCTCCTTCCAAGCTCTTATCTTCTCATCTGTGCGATGAAGCATCGCGTGGCCTCGATCAACAAACGGCTCCATCTCAAGAGATAGCTTCATCAAGTTGTCTTCATCCGTTGCGTAGGCGTACGTGACGCCATCGATCACAACCGTCTGATTTTGCTGTGTTGCTGCAATCGGGCCATCTTCCTCTCGGTCTTCGATGTTATTCCGGTTGTCATCATCGATGTTCAGCCCGACCCATATACCAGGCATCCTATCCGCAATTCTCTCTGGGAATGCATAGTTCTTCACTTTCAGTTTCATCACCGTTCCCTCGACCTCATCCTCCTCTGCTCTACTCCCCTGCTCATCCTCCAAGGTAAGCACCAATCGCCAATCCTTTAGTCTCTCACTTGGCTCTTTGCTGCCCTCCACCCAAAGCGTTTCACTCGGCTCATCGCCCACGATCTTCATGAGCTCCAGCACGTCTTCGTCTGATGTCAGGTCCCACGTCTTCGATGGATCCTCCTCTCCACCGATCAACAGATTGCCGCTCCCCTTCTCCCGGTGTTTCCATATCTTCACCTTCTCAATAAGGTCTCCCATCCTTCCACCTC
Source organism: Candidatus Fermentibacterota bacterium (assembly GCA_030620115.1). Taxonomy (GTDB): domain Bacteria; phylum JAFGKV01; class JAFGKV01; order JAFGKV01; family JAFGKV01; genus JAUXFG01. The sequence continues at coordinate 2,050 of JAUXFG010000141.1, read as the reverse complement.
CGCCCTCAACTCTCGCAATCTCCAATGTCAGCTTCCCAACCCGGATGAGTTCCCCTTCTTCATCAAATGTTGGCTTGATCTCTATTCTCACCAGATCATTTTCCCCCGGCACCTGCTCAAGCTCCCAGTCAGGGATTTCTTGCCCTGCATCATAGTCGTCGTTCAGTTTCACGAACATCCCACTGCCCGCACCCTGTTCAGCCGCTTCCGGAAGTGCGCTCCCACCTGGCAGGTAGACCACCAGGTTGATCCCGATCCCTTCTGCTTCGTGCTCCTCGTCGTTGTTGTGTCGTGTTGTCTCCCTCGTCTCCTCATCACGGTTCACCCACTCCATCCGGATGTGGCTCTCGAAAGGATTATCCACTGGATCCAACCATTCATGCTCATCATCCTGCTGCAGCCATTCCTTGACCCAGTACGGGTCTCCTGAGACCTCCAGCACCTCCAACGAATCCAATCCAAAACGCACCTTGGACTTCACCGTGTCGACTGCGCCTCCTTCTGTCTCCCTTGTCACATAATGCCAGTACTTCAACGACTCCATCACTGGACTCTCGAAAAATGAGGTGTCAGGCAGTATGGTGAACACCGTCTGAGCCGTATCCTTCACCCCCTCTTCTCCCTCAAGAGGGACCTCGAACAGCATACTCGACTGCGTGGTATCCACCTCCACCTTCACGGTCCAAAATCGCAACGTATCTCCACCAAAATAAAAAATGGGCTCTTCTTCTAATTCTGGCGGGGCATCCGGATATATACCAAAGATCTCTGCGCGTAATGTCCAGAAGTCCGGATCGTGCTCCCACGTCCGAAACCAGCACGTGTCAGGGCCTAACACCTCCGGCTCCTCTTCGTCTTCCCAGAATAGCGTGTCATACCGGCTTACCGCTATACTCTCCCCCCACGCCCACACCGAACTGTCAGGCGGACCCTCCCACTCCACTCGTGTGCTGCACAAGCCACACGGAATGTTCAGATTGTCTTCCTCCGGTCCGGTAGGTATATCAGGATAGTAGTTCTGCCATCCACATACTACCATCCAAAAGGTGTTCCATCCTCCCCAGATAAACGGTTCCGTGGTCTCCCCTCCACCAAGGTCTCGCTGGATTATGTATCCTCCTCCTCCTCGCTCCTTCCAACACATATACCCTACGCCTTCCCACTCCCCCTGCGTCACCTCCTCGCCCACTGCCTTTACCTTGTACCCCTCATGCACATACCCGCGGATCCGCTCCTCCGCCCATACAGGCAAATCCATCATCCCTAACTGTGACTCCACATTCGTACTGTCCAAATCATATACTCCAACCCCCTGCTCTATCCCACGCTCCAACGCCAACACCGCACTAATCGCGCTCACCTTGTACTTCTCCTCAAATATCCGATGCTCCATCCATGAAGCTGTCCCCATCCCCACAAACACCATCCCCCGCCACACCAGATCTCGATCGCTCACTTCCCGCGCCAGCTCCACTATCCCGACGCGCGCATGCACATTCACATACAAACCACACCACGATATTTCTGCCGGCTGCCCATATACCTTGTCCACCAAAAGCCGTGTCGACGTCAAGCTCACATCCGGCTCATTCATTACCCTCGTCCACCACAACTCCCCAAATCGTTCCTGCTCACCCCACGCACCTTCCCAATAACGCATCACCAACTCGTGCAACTCCCGCCCATGTAGCCCTTCGCTATTCCCGCCGCGTCTCACACGATCCAATACACCAGGTACACGACCGCTCACTATCCCCACGCCCCACTGCATCCCCGCGGTCTTCCGCATCTCCTGGGCCCCAAACGCTCCCTTCGGCCCTTCTACTCGAAACCACACCTTGTACTCCTTACCTAACCCGATCCCCCCCTCGCCATATCCTACTGTCTCTCCCTGTAGCCGGAGCACAGGCGTCACCCGTACCAAGTACGCCGGCGCCCCGTACACCCCTCCATACCTTATCAGTATCTCTGCATCCGCCTCTGTCTCAGGCTTGAAGCCCAACACCATGCATCGTGTCCCTACCGCAGGCAAAGCCAGCTCCACCGACAG
>JAUXFG010000123.1 GCA_030620115.1 Candidatus Fermentibacterota bacterium | reverse complement strand
TCAATTTTGAATGCTTAATTTTGAATTTTGAATTGAGAGGGGAAGGCGAGGGGAATTGAGGAGGAGAACATTCAATATCGAAGGTCAGAGTTTGGAGGGGAGGAGTGAGGGAAGTTCGGGACAAAGTTCGAGACGAAGTTTTGGGGAGTTGGGAGGGCGATTTTGAATTCTCAATTCTGAATCTTGAATTTGGGGGAAGGCGAGGGGAATTGAGGAGGAAAACATCCAACATCGAACATTCAACATCCAACATCCAACATCGAAGTTGGGAGTTAGGGGAAGAGATGAGGGAAGTTCGGGACCCGCCTTCGTCGGATGGCTTCGGCGTGGCAAGCAAAGTTCGGGACGAAGTTTGTGGGGAGGATATGATCGATCACTATTTGCGTAATGACTATTGACAATTCGCACATAGTTTGTTTTCTTGCCTCGTAGGAGAAAGAAAGATGCACGGACGCCGACATAGACATGGGGGAGAATGGCGAGGGCGTGGATTCTCGCGTCGGGCGGTTCGGATGCTCGAGCCGACTCTGTTGTTGCTCCTGCATTATGAGCGGGTTCACGGGTACACGTTGCTGGAACGGCTGGGAGAGTTCGGCTTGAACGGGCTGAATCCTAGTGTCGTGTATCGCACCTTGCGGGATATGGAAGATCGAGGATGGATCGCCTCTGATTGGGATAGTGACCAGACCCACGGGCCGCCTCGACGAGTATATCGTCTGACAAGCGTGGGGAACGAGGTCCTTGCATCATGGACACGCGACCTGAGGGAAACGAGAGGGATCATCGATCATCTCTTGGGTAGCTATCGGCACCACATGGAGGAGGGGGAAGGTGAGCATCACTAACCCTCTCCCATGCAGACCCAAGAATAGCACATGGTATCAATCCCATGCACGCCCAGCCATGAAAATGCTACTGTGGGAGGATAAATGACGACATCGAACGAGGTTCTCGACGTTTTGCGTGAGATCTCCCATCCCGAGATCAAACGCAATCTGGTCGAATTGGGGATGATCAAGGATGTGGCTATTGAGAATGATGGCGCAAAGGTGATTCTCGCCCTGCCCTACAAAGGCATTCCCATCGGAGATCGTCTGAAGCGGGAAGTACGAGAGGCCATCAAAGGGATCGATCCCAACCTCAAGGTAAATTTGGTGGTCGTGGAGATGAGCCAGAAGGAACGTGCCGTGTTCATGTCCGAGGCCGATGGAGGCCCCAAGACGGCACAATTGCAGAACAAGATCGGTAATGTCATCGCGGTACTGAGTGGCAAGGGGGGCGTGGGCAAATCATCGGTGGCATCGCTGCTTGCGGTTGCCCTGAGCAGACAGAAGAAGAGAGTCGGCGTTCTCGATGCCGATATCACCGGCCCGAGTATTCCGAAAATGTTTGGTCTTACGAAACCACCGATGATGAGTGAGTCCGGCATTCTGCCGGTAGAAACCAAGATGGGCATCAAGATAATGTCCATCAATCTGCTGCTGCCCGGCGAAGACGAGGCCGTCATCTGGCGTGGTCCCCGCATCAGTGGTGCGATCAAGCAGTTCTGGCAGGATGTCCATTGGGGCGAACTGGACTACCTGATTGTTGATCTCCCGCCTGGGACCTCAGATGCATCGCTCACGGTAATGCAGTCTATTCCTCTGGGCGGGATAGTTCTTGTTACCTCGCCTCAAGACTTGGCAGGCATGGTGGTGCGCAAGGCAGCTGGAATGGCTCGCCATCTCGGTGCTCCCATCCTGGGTATGGTTGAGAACATGAGCCATGTCACGTGCCCTAAATGCGGTATGCGCATTCTGGTCTTTGGCCCTAGTCGGTCGGCGGCGACCGCACAGCAGCTGTTTGTTCCGCTCTTGGGTCAACTCCCGCTGGATCCTTTGCTTGCCGAGAAGTGTGATGCCGGAGAAATCGAGACGTATCAAACAGATGAATTCCTGCCCATCGCCGAAGCGATTGTGAACAGGATAGCCAAGCCGGCAACGGCCGGCACAAGTGAACAATGAAGGTAATCGTTCAGCGTTCAGGGTTCGGAGTTCAGGGGTCAAGGGTCAGGAGTCGGGGTTCAGAGGTTCGGAGGTTCAGGGTTGAGGACGTGGTTAGTAGAGGCGCCATGAGGCGCTGTCATTGAAGTATTTTGCCGGAAAGGAGAATGGTACGATGCCAAGAGGAGACCGTACAGGTCCAAGTGGATTTGGACCGAGGACAGGGCGTGCTGCAGGCTTCTGTGTTGGCTACGGCATGCCAGGCTACGCGAATCCGATCCCGGGTCGGGGCTTTGGCTTGGGTTGGGGGCGTGGTGGCGGAGGAGGCCGCGGATGGCGCCACCGCAATCAGTTTTACGCGACAGGCATGCCGGGTTGGGCGCAATCCGGGTATGGAGAAGGACCCTGGGGCGCACCGCCATTTCCTGCCTACGGCGCACCGCCGACAGGGGAGCAGGAGGCAGAGACCTTGAAGACGCAAGCTGAATGGCTCAAAGAGCAGCTCGAGGGTATCAGCACGCGCCTTCAGGAGCTCGAGAAGGCGGAATAGCCCGAACTTCTCACCAATCCCGCGTCGACCGCGGGACTGCAATCCTGCGTTCGTTGCGGGACTGCAGCTGACGACCGGTGAAAAACGCGGGATAGTTACAATAGAGAGAAGTTGAACCAATGATCTACGTTGACCAAACGGGCTGCACGGGCTGCGGTATGTGCGTGGAAGCATGCCCCCAACAAGCGATCAAACTGGATAACGGCGTTGCCTTGATAGAGCAGAGTCTTTGTACGGAATGCGAGGCTTGCCTTACGGTCTGTCCCAATGGCGTCATCCTGGTGATCGGAGATATAGCCAGAGACCAGATCACTCGTAATCCAATGCCTATCTCTGGTCAAGCCAAGGAGGTAGCGGTGGGCTCCCGGCGGTTTGCCGGCGTCTTGCCCATGGTTGGCGCTGCACTCTCCTTTATTGGAAGAGAAGTAGTGCCCCGGGCCGCGGAGCTGCTGACAGACCGAGAGTCGCGCCGGGTTCGTCCATGGAGAAAGGCTTCGTCCACCATACGTCGGCATGGCCGAGCCGGCTGGGGAAGGCAATGTGGGCAGGGACGACGCAGACGAGGCAGATGAAGACTGTTTGAGGAGGGTCCGTGGATCACGAAGGAGGAAGAAGCGAGTTCGATACTCGATCGGGAATCACTGCTCACTCACCACATTGCCATTGTTGTGGGTGCCCGGTATCTTCTTGATTGATTCTTGTGATGGGGGAAGGTGACGGAATTGTCGGTATGCGGTGTTTGCTGTAGGTGAAGCGGCCGAGCGTGAAACACGGTGTCAACAGGATGGTTCGGCGCTACGCCGTGCGTGCAAGACTATCATGAGGCCGAACTGAGGAGGTATGCGATGAAAAATCTGCTTCGACCGTATCGGAGGTGGGTGGCGGTTCTCGTTCCAGCTTTTCTGGTTATCCAGCTCGGCTGCAGTGACGAGAGCACGGGGCCGGACGTCTCGGATGCTCCTGAGATCCCACCCCAAGACACGTTTCTCATGGATTTCTCGGATTTTGCTTCTTCATCAGTCACTGCTTTCTCTTTCCCCGCCGCTGCGAAGCCCGGTGAAGCGATGATCAAGGTGAACTGGGGATGGGCCGCGCTCAACGTGACGTTCTGGAACACGATCATCACCGTGGGCCTGGCCGTTCCCGTGGCGACCTTCGTGGAGTCCTTCAACCACGAGCCTACATTGCAGGAAGATGGGTCGTGGCTCTGGACATACAGCGTATCCGTGGGAAGCAATGTGTACACGGCAGCTTTGTACGGCCGATTCGGCGGCATCGGCACCACGTGGGAGATGTATGTGAGCAAGCAAGGTGACTACCAGGACTTCCTCTGGTACACCGGAGAAGCCGATCTCCTTCTCACGCACGGAAGCTGGAGGCTTTATGAGAGCCCCGTCGAGCCGCATGAGCTGCTCGATATCGCCTGGAATCGCGATGTGGAGAACGCCACTGGTGACATCAAGTACACCAATATCGTACCTGACGGGCCCGAGAACGGCGGGTACATCTTCTATGGCATCACCACGGAAGAGCCCTATGATGCGTTCTACGATATTTACAACAAGGGTGACGACAATCACACCGATATCGAGTGGAATCGAACGAGCAAGGATGGGCGCGTCCGCGACATCCAGCATTTCAGCGATGATGAGTGGCACTGCTGGGACAGCGACCTCGAGGATGTGGAGTGCCCGTAGGAATCTGGAATCTGCGGATTGGGGGAATGGGGGATTGGGAAGAAGAGAGCGTTCAGCGTTGAGATGATGGAGTATGGAGAGATTCTTCGCTCCTTGCTTCTCGCTCAGAATGACAGTGGTAGTGCCTGAGGCGGCCTTCGGACGCGACGGAGCGCGTCCCTCCATAAGACAAGACGTACACATTCCTTGATGGAAGGCCATGCTCCGTCATGGCCGCTGGCGGCGCCAATCCTTCGGACGCGACGGAGCGCGTCCCTCCATAGGACAAGACGTACACATTCCTTCCCTCAGACGAGCCGACGAACCGAGGCTCTCTCTCTTGCACATGGGCTCCAAGACCGTAGCTTAGCCCACACTTCTCGTCCCGCGTCCGTCGCGGGACGAGAAGTGTGGGCTTGCGTCAATCTGTCACGCGAATATCAATCCGAAAGATGGGCTGGGTGAAGGAACGCGCATGTTCTTGAAGCGAATAGAAATCCAGGGGTTCAAATCGTTTGCCGAGAAGACTGTTTTCGAGCTAGGCCAAGGCATGACCGCGGTGGTGGGTCCCAATGGATGTGGCAAGTCCAACGTGGTGGAAGCGGTGCGGTGGGTCTTGGGGGAGCAGCGGCCCAGCACCCTGCGCACCAAAGCCATGGGCGATGTCATCTTCAGCGGCTCCTCAGGCTGCGGCCCCGTATCCCTTGCTCAGGTGACTCTGGTTCTGGACAACTCCCTTCGTCCACTGCCCATTGACACGGATGAGGTCTCGCTCTCACGCCGGCTCTACAAGGACGGGCAGAGCCGGTACCTCTTGAACATGCGCTCCTGCATGCTGAAGGACATCAAGGGCGTCCTGTACAATTCGGGGCTTGGCGCCCCCGAGTATGCCATCATGCAGCGTGAGATGATCGACATCCTGCTGGCGAATAAGGGGAACGAGCGCCGTCTTCTCCTAGAAGAAGCCGCAGGCATCATGCGCTATCGAGCCAGCATCAAGCAAGCGTTGAACAGGCTCCGCGCTGCTGAGGACTCGCTGCTCAGGCTCAATGATATCGTGGTTGAGCGAACGAGGCTCGTCAAGCGACTGAAGTCCGAGGCGGGAAAGGCGCGGCGGCTTCGGACGCACCGGGAGCGGATCCATGCCATGAAGCGTGATCTCGCTGCCGTCAGACTCAGGACGCTCGCGCACGAGGCCGAGCCTTTGTACGGCGCACGGTCGCAATTGGAGAAAGAGATTGGCCGCTATGCCTCGTCGTTGTCCGCGGCGAGCGCCAAGGAGGAATCGGCCAAGCTGGTGCTGCAGGAACAGGAGGAGCAGCTAAGGCAGAAACGGGCCGCATTGGCCGAGGCAAAGGAAGCACATGTTTCCTTCACCAGCACTTTGCAGCTCCTGGACCTGCGTATGGCCGAAGACGCCAGAAGAAGAACCGAACTGGAGGCACATCTGCAGGCAACGGTCAATCGACGAGACCAGCTGCAATCGATTCTCGACGAAGCCAAGGCGCGGCTCAGGGAGCTTGGGAAGCAACGTGATTTTGCGTGGGAACGCGTAGGCGAGCACAAGGAAGCGCTCTCTCTCGCGGAGGCCGAACGCGGGATCGCCGATAGACAGGCTCGCGACGCAGGGGAACATCATCGCAATCTCGAACAGGCGTGTGTTTCCTTGCGGCTGGAATTGGAGAAGGAAGAGATCAAGGCGCAGCATGCGCGAGAGGGGCTTGCTCGGCTCGAGCAGCAGACCAGTGCACGCCGTGCCGCAAGAGATGCCGCGGTAGTACAACAGGAGACTCTCTCGGAAGAGCTCGAATCCGTGGAAGCGAGGCTGGTCAAGGCACAATGCGCCTTGACGGATATGGAGAAGCAGATCGAAGAGAGGGAGCAGGAGCGTTCTGAGCTCGATATCCAGCGGCAAGAGATCATCTCATCCATAGGCGTGGTGGAGGGGCGCCGGGAGGTGTTGCGGAAGATGCTCGATGCCCGCGAGGGGTATGCCGAGGGCCCCAAGTTCCTCATGAGCCAGGTAGAAGAAGGCGCGGCAACGTTGTTGGGTGAGGAAGTGGTCCCATGTGCGGGCTTCGAGATTGCGGTGGAGGCCGTGCTCTCGGATGCGGTTGAGTATGTGGTGGTGGAGCATCGCGAGGATGCACGGAAGCTCCTTGGGTTCTTGCGCTCCTCAGGCGCAGGGCGCGCCAAGGTGGTGGAACTCCACCTGGCCGCCCGAGGCAATGGCTCTCCACCGATACGTATCACCGAAAAACACAAGACCACGGTGGTGGGCCCACTTCTAGATCATCTCGAAGCGCCCACGGATCTCCAGGAGCTTCTCAACACCCTCTTGGGGCGCACGTTGCTGCTCCGGAATCTGCCCAGCGACGAGGAGGCAACGGAGCTATGGGGGAGCGGTTGGCAGCAGCTTGTGACCGTGGAGGGCGAGGTATTTCGTGCAGATGGGATCCACCAGGGAGGAAGAGCCAAGGAGGAGGGGCTGCTCGGTCGGAAAAACAGATTGGTGGATGTGGAGGGGGAACTGCATGGGCTTGAGGAACGGGGGAGCTTGCTCCACAACCGAGCTGCCGAGCTACAAGAACAGCGAGAGGCATTTCGTCAGAAACAGCGGGAAGCCATGGCAAAGCTCCACGATGTGAGCTTGGAGAAGAAACGTATCCACACAGAGATGGAGGCGGCAGGCCGGCGACTGGAGGAGTTGAAGGAGACTTTGCTTTCCCTTGATCAACAAGTGGCCAGTGAGACCACATGCGCCGCCGAAGCCGAGGCGTCATGCGCGGCGTTGGCCCAGAGACTTCATGCGGCTCAGCAGGAGCTCGCAGCCGCATTCGAAGAGTCACGCGAGGCACATGGGAGGCTCCAGAAGGCGCAGCTCCACACAGGATCTATTGAAGAGGAGGTCAGGGAGTGCGAGAGGAAATGGGAGAGGCTCTCTGAACAGGTTTTGGCAGCGCAAGGAGAGGTGCAGCGACGTGCCGACGAGTTGGAGCGGGAAAGCGAGTCGGTTCCCCGGATGGAGGAGCGGCGTGTCACCCTCAAAGATGCCGAACGGGCGACGAGCAAGGAAAGGGAAAAGCTGGAGACGCAGAGGGGCGAAGCGGCTGGACGCATGAGCAGGCTTGAAGACGAAGTCGATACGTTAGGCAAGGAACGAGAAGAGGAAGCCCAACGCATTCGACAGCTGGCGGAATCGGACTCGGATCTCAGGGCACAGGTCGCCCAGATCGAGTCGAAGAAGCACGACGTGGAGATCGAGCTCGCGCGGCTCGAGGTTCGGCGCGATGAGCTGTTGTCCAGGGCTGGCGAAGAGCTGCACGTGGAGGAGCAAGACCTTCTCGAATCCGAGGTGAGCCTGACCTCGTCGGAGCTTGAAAGCGAGATCGAGAAGCTGCAGAACCGCGTGGTTCTGCTGGGATTGGTGAACGAGTCTTCGGAAGCCCAGTTCCAGGAGGAATCCCAGGCACTCATCGAGCTTGAACGCGAGTTGACCGATGTGCGGGAGGGGAGAGATGAGCTTCTTGGAAGCATCGACAAGGCCAATCGGACTGCCAAGAGCCGGTTTTGGGAGACGTGGGATCGAGTGAATCAGCACTTCGGGGAAACGTTTGCCCAACTCTTCCCCGGCGGCAAGGCCTGGCTCGAGCTGACAGGGGAAGGGAGCGCCTTGTCCCGAGATATAGAGTTCGTCGTGCATCCGCCTGGGAAGCGGACGAGGCCGATTGAGTTGCTCTCAGGAGGAGAGCGGGCACTGACGGCCCTCGCCTTCATGTTCGCCCTCTACAAGGAGAAGGCAGGTCCCCTCTGCATCCTGGACGAGGTCGACGCGCCGCTTGATGATGCGAACACATCCCGGTTCCTGGACATGTTGGATTCATTCTCCAAGAAGACGCAATATGTGGTGGTGACCCACAACAGGTTCACCATGTCAAAGGCATCGAGGCTGCTGGGCGTGACCATGGACAAAGGCGTTTCGAAGCTGGTTTCGGTTCAACTGAGCGAAGGCGGCGCGCAGAAGGTTTCCTGATGGATCTGCAGAATGCTCGCCGGCGCGTTGATACGCTTCGCGGAACCATAGAAGGACACAACTACCGGTACTACGTCCTGGATGAGCCCTCGATCTCGGATGCGGAATATGATGCACTCATGCGGGAACTGATGGAGTTCGAGGAGCAGTTCCCGGAGCTCTTGTCCATGGACTCGCCCACACAGCGTGTTGGTGCGGCGCCGGCCAAGGGTTTCCAATCAGTAGCCCATGAGATGCCTATGCTGAGCCTCGATAATGCGTTCAATCACACGGAACTCGTGGAGTTTGTGGAGCGTGTCCGTCGCTTGATTCCTGATGAGGAGCTCTTTTGGGTGGTGGAGCCGAAGCTTGACGGCCTGTCCGTTGAACTCGTGTACGAGCGGGGGATCCTTGTCCAAGGATCCACCAGGGGGGATGGCCGCGTAGGGGAGGATATTACCTCGAATCTTAGAACGATTCGCAGCGTCCCGCTTCGGCTCCGATCTTTGAAGCCTGTTCCTGAGCGGTTGATCGTTCGGGGAGAGGTGATCATTGGCGCGGAGGCGTTCGAGACTCTGAACCGCCTTCGTCTGGAGAAAGGCGAGGCCCCGTTTGCCAATCCACGGAATGCGGCGGCGGGATCTCTTCGCCAGCTCGATCCCCAAGTGACTGCATCTCGTCCTCTGGACATATTTCTCTATGACGTCTCGTACCCGGAGACGCTCCCCGCGGCTACACAGGCAGAGCTTCTCCCGCTGCTCCAGAAATGGGGTCTCAAGACCAATCCGCTTTTCCGTGTCTGCTTCTCTGTGGCGGAGATTCAGGAGTTCTACGAACAGCTTGTTCAGAATCGCGAGACACTTGGCTATGAGGCGGATGGCGTGGTGATCAAGCTGAGCAGTTTCGAACTGCGGCCTCGCGCGGGAGAGAAGAGCAGGAGCCCCCGGTGGGCCATTGCCTATAAGTTTCCTCCTTCGGAAGCGGTCACCACGGTGAGAAATATCGAGCTAAATGTAGGACGCACCGGCGTGGTGACACCGGTGGCCGTGCTGGAGCCCGTCCGCGTGGGAGGCGTCACGGTAAGCAACGCGAGCCTCCATAATGAGGAAGAACTCAAACGAAAAGATGTACGAGCCGGTGACCGGGTGGTGGTTCGGCGCGCCGGAGACGTGATCCCCGAAGTGGTGATGGTTCTTCAGCCGGAGCATGGAGTGGAACGCGGCGAGCCCTACTTGCCCCCCGAGAGCTGCCCCGTGTGCGGGACCACACTCGTTCGCTTGGGCGACGAGGTGTACCGGCGGTGCCCCAATCCCGGCTGTCCGGCAAGGCGCAAGGAAGCCATCCTGCACTTTGCCGGCCGAGATGCGCTGGATATCGACGGGCTTGGGCGCAAGCTCGTGGAGCAGTTGGTGGACAAGGGGCTGGTTCATGATCCAGCCGATCTTTTTTCCTTGACTCAGGAGCAGCTGGAGTCGCTGGACCTTGTTGGTCCCAAGAAAGCAAGGAATCTCCTGGAGAGCATTTCCGCGAGTGCTTTTACCTCGCTGGCTCGCCTGCTCTTTGGTCTCGGAATCCCCCACGTAGGGCATTATCTTGCGGATGTGTTGCAACGCGAGGCTCGTACACTGGAACGGCTCATGGCCATGAGTCGTGACGAGCTGGAGCAGATCGTTGGGATAGGGCCTGAGGTGGCGCAGAGCATTGCGCAATTCTTCGCCTCTTTGGAAAACCGGGATCTTATTCGCCGGCTGGAATCGCGTGGTGTGCATTGGGAAGAACCATCCGAAGATCAGATTCCTCAAGGGCCTGGGCCGCTGACGGATACACGATTCGTGTTTACCGGCACAATGAAATCCATGACACGGGACGAGGCGGCTCGGCTCGTCAAAGCATTGGGTGCCGAGGTCAGCTCATCGGTGAGCAAGAAGACGAACTATGTGGTGGTGGGGGAGAAGGCGGGGAGCAAGCTAACCAAGGCGGAGGCGCTGGGCGTCACGACACTGAGCGAAGAGGCGTTCCAGACTCAGTTGATTATGTGGCAAGGGGAATGAAGCGCGGTCATTTCCAGGGTTTCGCGGAAATGAAACCGGCTGTTCCGACCGGGTAGGCGGTAGACAGATGACAGCTCCCAACCCGGATGCACATGTATCGCGCCGCTGTCATTCTGAGTGACCTAAGGGAGCGAAGAATCTCTCTCATTGCATCCGAGATCATGTGTCTTGAGATTCTTCGCGTACGCTCAGAATGACAAACTCGCGCCCACGAAGTGCGGAAGGGAGGCCCTATGCGGTATCTCGCTACACCTGAAGAGATAAAGGCAGGGCGGATCACCGATGTCTACTTCCTGAGGACCAAGGAGATCCTGGAGGCAGAGGGGGTCCGGCGGGTGGTGGCAGCCGAGTTCACGGTGAAGTCATTACCACATGCCTATGAATTCGGGGTTTTCACAGGACTTGCGGACGTGTTGGAAGTCCTCGAGGGCAAAGCTATCGACCTATGGGCTCTTCCGGAAGGTTTTTTCTTTCGCGCCCATGATCCCGTGATGCTTATCGAAGGAGAATATCTGGAGTTCGGGGCCTTCGAGACAGCGGTGCTTGGTTTGATTTGCCAAGCCTCAGGTGTGGCCACCAAGGCGGCGCGGCTTCGCCGTGCCGCTGGGTCGCGCAAAGTGTATAGCTTCGGCGCACGACGGATGCACCCGGCCATCGCCCCACTCATTGATCGGAACGCCTACGCAGGAGGCGTGGATGGTGTGGCTGTAGTAGAAAGCGCCGCCCGCCTTGGTCTCGAGCCCGTGGGAACGATGCCTCACGCCCTGGTCATCTTGCTGGAGGATACGCTGGATGCGGTTTTGGCATTCGATCGAAATGTGAACAAGGCGATACCGCGCGTGGCACTCATCGACACATTCGGGGATGAGAAAGTCGAGACGCTTCGCGTTGCAGCCGCCCTAGGCGAGAAGCTCGTTGCCGTACGGCTCGATACGCCCGCCAATCGGAGGGGGGATCTCTTGTCGATCCTCAGGGAGATCCGGTGGGAGCTGGATCTCCGGGGGTACCAACATGTCCGACTCTTCGCTTCGGGGGGTATTGATGAAGACCAAATCCGACGCCTGAATCCGGCCGCCGATGCCTACGGGGTCGGTACCGCGTTGGCCAATGCGCCGGTGTTGGATTACGCTATGGATATCGTGGAGGTCGATGGCTCCCCTGTTGCTAAGAAGGGCAAAGCATCGGGCAAGAAACAGATTGTGGACAGAGACGGGCAGAGAGTCGTGGCGCCGTGGGGCGATGCTGCGGGAAGCGGGAAGATGGTCCAATGGATCAGGCGTGGAGAGATCATTCGTACGCCTGATGATCTCGCCGTCATCAGAGATCGAGTGGCCGCTGAACTGGAATGCGCTTCTTTTCTAGATGAACACGCCGAAGATGGGGAGATGGGTTAAT
>JAUXFG010000285.1 GCA_030620115.1 Candidatus Fermentibacterota bacterium | reverse complement strand
GTAGAGCTGCTCAGGGAGAAGGGAGCCCTTGTGGTGGATATCACGGCCAATTTCCGCTCCACCGCGGGCATCATCTCTATGGTGAATTCCATGGGGCGAAGGCTGTTCGAGCGTGGGAACTACCCAAGGGAGCTGCAACCAGAGTTCATGCCGCTGGAATTGCCGTTTGGTCCGGAGGAACCTGACGCGGATGTGGAGATGATCATCTATGATCCGCCTGATGCCCAGGAAAAGGAAAAGCCGGCACGTCACGAGGCGGTTACGGTGGAGGAGGCTCGTGTGATTGTTGCCCGGCTCGAGGATTTCAGGCGTGATGGCTTCGAGTGGGGTGATATGGCCGTGCTTCTCCCTAGCAGGACAGGGGTGGATGAGTTGCTCTTCGCCCTTACCGATCGCGGTATTCCCTTTGTGCTGTCGGGAGGCAAGACCTTTTATCAGCGCCAAGAGGTTCTGGACACCGTGCATCTCTTGGAAGCGTTGGCCTTTCCCTTTGACCAGGCCGCGCTTTTTTCGTTTCTCGCTTCTCCGGTAGGTGGGATCAGCAATGACGCTCTCGTCACGCTTTGCCACAATGGGCTGGGGGAGGAGCTGACGTACGTCGGGTGTGAGGGGGTTGTGTTGGAAGGCCGCGCGGGCGTTTCCCCTGAAAGCCTGCTCCTCCAAGGGGTGGGCGGAGCAGAGAAGAAGCAGCTCAAGGGACTGTTCGAAACCATGGCGCGACTTCATCGCCTCTTCTATGAAACGGAATCGTGGGAGTTCCTGGCTGAGCTGAGGCTGGCGCTGCCCGTGGTGGACGCCTGGCGACTCCATCCCCAAGGCGACCAGCGAGCGGCGAATGTGGAAAAGGTGCTCCAGACCATTGATGATCTCGTGACATCAGGCGTGCCCATGTGGCGGGCAGTGCGGCGGCTGGCCCGGGAGATGGCAGTGCAGGCGGAGAGCGAAGAGAGCACCATGGCCGCGCCCGGAATGGGGTCAGTATGTCTGGAAACCATTCATGGCTCCAAAGGGCTGGAGTACCCAGTGGTGATTCTGGCGAACCTTTTCCGCTCTCTGAAGACATGGAGCATGGGGGATGTGCTTCTCGCCAGGGACACGCGCGCAGGCGGGTTGGCAGTGGGACTGAAGGGAAGCTCCCCAACGAGGGGCCATGTCAAGACGGAGAAGAGAGCTCGACTGTGCAATCTCCAGGCAGGGGAGTATATGGCCACGAGGAAGAAGAGAGAAGATGCGGAACGCGCAAGGCTTCTCTATGTGGCGCTCACCCGGGCACAGAAAAAACTGGTCATGGTGCTTCCCCGGCGAGATGCTTCCACCGAGATCAAGAGGAACTCCCTGGCAAACCGGCTGATTTTGGTTTTGGATGCCGCCGTGCAAGCTGGTGAGCTGTGCCCGGGGAGAGAATTTCTCTATGGGCACGGGGAGGGGACGAAAGATGGTTTGCAGGAGAAGCGGCAGGATCAGCGCGGCGCGTCGTTCGATCTGACGCGGTTTGCAGTAGATCTCAGGGCAAGGCGCAAACGATTCAAGGAGCTTTCGGAAGCCTGTTCAAGGGTTCGGCCGTCATCGTATGATGAGGATTTCCCCAGGAGAGAAGGACAGGAAGCGGAACATGTCGAGATGGCGCGGGACAGGGCCTTGAGGTTCGGCGATCTCTGCCACGGCATATTGGAGCATCTTGACCTGGATGATCCAGTCAACGATCTCGACCGCGTGTTAGGATCTCCGGCGGCACTCCGGCTCGCTGGCGAGATGGCGGATGAGCTCTTGCCTGAGGCGAGGGAGGTTTTGTCGGGGGCAATCGCCGCGCCGTTTTTTAGAGAGAAGATATGCGAGGCAGAAAAGATCCTGCGAGAGGTTCCTGTTCTCGAGGAGGTGGATGGGGCAACGCTTTCCGGCAGGATCGATCTCATTGCCTGCACCGGCAATACATGGAGGGTGGTAGACTTCAAGACGGATCGGACGATCGGGTCGAAGGAGGAGTTGGCGAAGCGTTACGGGCATCAGGCCTCGGCGTATACGGGTGCTGTCCAGAGGACCTTGGGCCTTGCAGAAAGGCCATCGTTTTTCCTATATTTTCTTCGACAGTGCAAGGGTGTCCGGCTAGAGATCGATGAATAAGAGGAATGAGGAGGGGTGGAGCGTTCATGGATGTTCACCAGGAGAGCGAGCCAAGAAATGGGCACGGTCCGCCAGCTGGCGGATGCCCCTACGGGTGGTGAGTGGTTCGTAGACCGCCACGGTAGCGACGAAAGGAGAAAAGAGATGCGGGTTTTTGTATTGGCACTGGCGGGAGTGGTTTTGATGGGTGTGTACAGTGGGTGCGCACACAGGGAAAAGGGGGAAGAAGTGGCGCAGACCGAATCAGGCCCCAAGGCGGCACAAGGGAAGCCAAGCGGACCTCCGGCAGTCTATGGGGTTGTTCGGGAATCTCCACCACGCGGCATGCCGCCGCAGGGAAGCCCGTCTCCGGGTTCTGTGACCCCGGGAGCTACGGTCTCGCTATGTCTTCTGGTCGACAAGGAAGCTCCGGCGGGCGAGATGGTTGCCAGCACGGTCACGGACAGCGCGGGCATGTATCGACTCGAGGCGGATCCAGGGAGCTACTTCCTCGTGGTTACCAAAGCCGATATCCGTTATCCTCGATACACCACAGGCTATCTGGGTAAGAATTTTGCCGAGACCGACAGCGTCCACCTCTCCAGAATGATCACGCTCGATCGAGGGGAGAAGGAGCTGGATCTCGTGCTGCCGCAGGGGTGGCCTGAGTGAGGGGAGGGTTGATGGGTTGATGGGTTGATGGGTTGATGGGTTGATGGGTTGATGGGT
>JAUXFG010000227.1 GCA_030620115.1 Candidatus Fermentibacterota bacterium | reverse complement strand
GACGCTCTGAATACTCCGGGGTGAACCATGCCTGGGGCATGTACAACTCTCGATCCAACAGACCGTAGCCCTTGCTGCCGGTATACCCCAGAAAGACACCCGCCTGGCAGTTGTCCCTCTTGCCCGTATTCCCGCAGTATTGTCTGGCGACCCCAACAGATTCTGTGCCCTTCTTGGGTATGTCCGACTCATCTAACGTGACCATCCCGTTCTCTTCGGCTATGAGCCCGGCCAACATCGCTTGCGCTCTCCCCAGCATCACCAGATCGTCCCACCGGCCGCTGGTCATGAAGCTCTGCAACGCCCGAACGCGCGACTCTCCCACATACTGTACGGCCATCGCTTCCACGTTCTTGCGACTGACGTTTCCCAGCAATCCTTGCAAATAGTGTTGCCCCAGAACGCCTTGCTCGACTCGGCAGAACGCCTCGTCAAACTCGCGGTGAAACACCACCAGGTGTTCCGCTATCTGTTTTGTCACCTCCGGGGTCAGCCCCTCCCAGTCTATCAGCGCGGGGTTGTAGTCCGCTTCCTGTATCGTCATGACATCTGCCTCTTCCTTCTTCTGTAGTGGGCACTTCCAGAGAAAAGGACGTTGCCGGCAGCCAATGATTCCCCGAAAACCTTGTTCTACAACATAAACGTACACCTCCTTGAACGATCCGTGATACTCATAGCTCCCTCCGACCCTCCCGTATCCCTTCGTCCGTCCGACATTTCCCCACCCCGCCGCTCGATAACTCGTCGCCCGATATCTCGCCGGATCCACGAAAGTCTCCAACACCCACGGCTTCACCCCATACTCCTGCTCCCAATCCCGCACAATCACCTTCGTGCCCCGCGCAAGAAGATGGGAAGCCAGATTCTTGACCCGAATCCAGCTCGGAATCAGAAACCGGTTGTTGTTCAGTACATGCTTCACGTATTCCCTTCGCTGCTCATCCGACCAGCCAATGAAGCAGTCTCTCGCCTCAAGACGCAGACACCCGGACTTCCAGCTCAGCGCCGCTATCGCTCTGCATCCGGCAAAGGCGAGGTACTTCATCCGCTTGCCGGCAATCCTCCTATGACCCAGATAGTGGTACTCCCTCACCAGGGCATTCCACAGACCACTCAAAGCATTCCCGCTTGCCCGCTCCAGACGAATGTCCCCCAACTCCGACAGAGACCCTTCCACCACTGTCGTATCAATACCGGCGCCCTCACCCTTTTGCTCAACCATGCGGCGATCGTACTCAGCCATGCTCTAACCCCTCTCCCCCACACCCTGTCCGCGTGGGCGCACCTCTCGTGTTCCCGAATCAGACCTTCTTTCAGATCTGATCCGGATCACCACAGAGTCGCGCCCTCACCCGAAAGTGCCGGTGAGGAGTCTATCATCTACTTGATTCTTTGCCTATCCTGGAAGCTGCGCTGTAGTGCTAGGGGTTGACGCAAAAACAAGTTCACATTTTCCTGGGCTTGATTGTGTAGTTCCACTCAGGGAATGTCGCATGTCGCTCGAGTTTGATCTGTGCCATTTGTTCGTCAGGAACCTTATTGCCTTTTTCGTAGCTCTTCCGTACAAGATAGGCTTTCACCTTCAGCCCGGTTTTCGTCTTGGTTGTACGAATGAACTTCAGCATCGTCTCATAGGAATCTAGCGGTGTGCCGGACCAGTTCTTGCTTATCTCACCGAATAGCCGATGCTCAATCGGATTCCACTTGGAGGTTCCAGGTGGATAGTGTGCCACAGTTACGTCCAAGCCGTGGCGGTCGCAGAGTTTCTCCTGGATGCCGAGTTTCCAGCGGCGACAACGTGAGCCATTGCTTCCCCCGCCATCTGCCAGTATCAACACGCGTTTGCTCTGCTGATAGTGCTTTTGCCCTTCTTTACGCCACCATTTCTCAATACACTCCACGGCGAAATCCGCTGTGTCAAACGTAGTGCCGACGAACACCATTCCCTTGTTTCTCTGCGTGTCATATATCCCGTAGGGAACGCCTTTGCCGGTGGAATAGCTTGCAAAGTCATGATCGTTCACCAGCCTCGGCTCCCGACGGTATTCCACCCCGGGATTCTTGAAGTTGCCGATCGGTTCCTTCTTCTTGGTGTCTACGCTTATGCTGGGATGACCTCTCTGGGCATGGTTTTCGCGGAGCTCACCGATATACCTGAACTGCCGATCACGCTGCTGCTGATCCTTGCGCGATCTGCTCTTGCCCCCATGCGCGATTTTCTTGTGATTGACTCTCAGGGAGAATCCCAGCTTCTTCAACAGCTTTCCAGCGGTGTTCGGGCTCACCGTGATTCCTATCGATTCAAGCTCCTCAGCGATCTTTTCGGTAGTCTTTCTCGTCCATTTCAGCCCCGTCATGGGGTCTCCTGCCGTCTCATATTTCATCAGCTCTTCTATTCTCGCTATCACTTCCGGCGTTTTTTTTTCACCGACGATCTCCCTCCTCCTTTTCTGCGCACCCGATCTACTTCAAAATCCTGACTCAGAAGCTCCTGCCGCCCTTTCGCCACCGTATGCTGATCCAAACCCAAGAGATCCGCTATCCTGCTGTCTCCCCCGTATCCCTGTTTCAGCGATTCCAATCCTGCATACAACCGCCGCTGCTTCTCATCAAGCAAACTGAAGAAAATGATAACGGCTGCTTTCAGCTCATGCGCCAACAGCTCACCTCTGAGACTCTCCAACCCATCACTCGTCTCAGATTCCCGGTCCCTGCGAAGCAACACCTGCTTTCTTCGCCCGAAGGGTTCATTTGAGAAGTACACGTACACCCCCGACATCTTCTCTCGATGAAGCTCCTTCCTCCGAAAGAGTCGCAGGAGAGGCTCTCTCACCTCAGCTTTCAGTACGTGCTTCAGTTCAGCCGCGGTCAGTCCGCTCTCCGATATCTCCACCAGGGCTCTTGCCGTCTTCACCAGAGTCCCATGTACAGAGAAGCCTATGGACTGAAAGAACCATAACCCTTGAGTGTCGAAACAAGCAATCTCATCCAAGGTGTAATACTTTCCGCGATGAGAGTAACTTGTTCGGTACGTCAATTCTCGAAGCTTTCTGAAGACCGTCATATCGACATCGGTGCCCAGAGCGTTCTTCAGTTCAGATAGTGTGGCAATCCTACGCTCCTCCAAAAACGACCTGAGAAGTTCCGTGCAGTAAACAACCGTTCTCATAATGTTGATATTCGCCTTTCAACTCAATTCTAAGGCGTATTCTAACATTATGCAAGAGAATCTGCCACAAAAAGGGGGTTCTTGTGCCTTTTCAGTCCAAAATCGCGAGATCTCTTCAATAAAGAAGTGAAAGGATTCTCACTCTCTCCTCGCACAGCGTCCCCAAAGAAGCAATCAAGCCGGAAAAGGGGCGGATTTCGAACGAAAAGAGTATGCAAGCGTGCGAGAACCGGAATATTCCTGTTAGAACTGCACTTCAGTTTGACAAGTTATTTTTGCGTGAGCCCTAGGCGACTTCACCGTATCTTCACATTCCCTTCATCAGCTCTCCGCCGCCTCTGGGTAGATTTGCAGCGGAGGTTACGAGATGAACAGCAGTTCCAAAAAGATCATGGTAGCGGCCGTTCTGGCGGCTGCGGTGATGGTGACGAGTGCCTGGGCCGGTGGGGACGATTTCGGCGCAGCGGGTGCGGCGGTCAACAAGAGTCCCGATCTGGAGGAGATGCTCACCTACGCCATACAGGATGAGTACCTGGCGCGGGCCGAGTACGAGTTGATCATGGAGGAGTACGGCTCCATGCGTCCCTTCAGCAATGTCATGCAGGCGGAGGTCCGGCACATCGGGTGGGTTGTCGAGTTGTTCGCAGAGTACGATTTCGCCCTTCCCAAAGACACCGCCGCTCTCCACGTGGTGTTGCCCTCGACACTGAAGGCCGCATTCGAGACGGGGGTGCAGGCGGAGATAGACAACATCGCCATGTACGAGTCATTCCTGGCCCGAGAGCTTCCAGAGGATGTCCGGGAGGTCTTTGAGCAGCTGAAGGCTGGATCGGAGAGCCATCTTCGTGCATTCAGCAACAACCTGCGACGGTACGAGTGAGTAGCCGTGACACGCGCCGCGTCCCTCGGACGCGGCGCGGCCGCGTCCAATGGGTGCGGCGTGGGGTGCAGATATTCTTTGTCGTTCTGATCGCGACAATCGCCATCAATCATAGCCTGGAGGAGGCCGGCAGATCTCTGCCGGTTCTCTCTTCGGCGTCCTTGCATGCGGTCTGTCCCTTCGGTGGCGTGGTGTCCATCTATCAGCTGGCCACTTCCGGCACCTACGTGAACAGGATCCACGAGTCGTCGTTCATCCTCATGATCATCGTGGCGGCCATGGCTATCGCCGTGGGACCTGCTTTCTGCGGTTGGGTGGGCCCCCTGGGGAGCATCCAGGAATGGGTCGGAAGGATAGGCAGAAGACTCTTCAGAAAGAGATACAACAAATGGGTCCCGCGCAAACTGGACCGGGTGCTGCGGTACCTTCGGTACCTCGTGCTGGTATGGGTCGTGTTCATGACGGCCCGGACAACCATGCTGGTCTTTGCGAATATTGATCCCTACTACGCCCTGTTCAATTTCTGGACGGGCGAGGTGGCGGTTGCCGGCCTGGTGGTGTTGGGTGTGGTGCTGCTTCTGTCTCTGTTCGTGGAGCGACCGTTCTGCAAGTATCTCTGTCCCTACGGAGCGTTCCTGGGGCTGTCCAACCTGTTCCGCATCTTCTCCATTCGCCGGAATGCGGACTCCTGCACATCGTGCTTGGCGTGTGATCGATCGTGTCCCATGAACATCAAGGTCTCGACGGCCTCGGTGGTTCGAGATCACCAGTGCATCACGTGCATGCGGTGCACATCGGAGCAGTTCTGCCCGGTTGAATCGACCGTGGAGCTGTCTTCGCATAGACTGGTAGGATCGAACCGCGTTCCACGCGGCGGTGAGGGGCAGTCATGAAACTGAGATCACGGCATTTGGCGCCCTTGATTGTGGGCTTCTTCGTGGTGGGCATCGGCGTCACCATGGCCTTCAACCTGTGGCGGTCGGAGGGTTCCAAGGTTCCGGCCAAGTACGCGTCGGGAGAACTGGCGGGGGAATACAACCCGGCCGATATCCGCGGTTCCTACTCCTTCTCGGACATCACCGCTGCCTTCGACGTTCCAGTCGCGGAACT
>JAUXFG010000256.1 GCA_030620115.1 Candidatus Fermentibacterota bacterium | reverse complement strand
TGAACCCTGAACCTTTGAACCTTTGAACGGTTAGAAGATTATAGATTCCCCGATCCTTCTCCCCCATTCCTGCTCAACAGCTTATCAGCTCAACAGCTTCCCCGCATTTCGCTTTTCTTTCCTCAATCCCTTTCACCTCGTGTCCACCGAACTGGTTGCGCATGGTAGCGAGCAGCTTCGCGGCGAAGCTGTCATCTTGACGGCTCACGAAGCGCATGAGGAGCGCAAGGGAGATCACTGGAGCGGGCACATCCAGGTCCATGGCTTCTTTGACGGTCCAGCGCCCTTCGCCGCTGTCCGACACCCATCCTTTGATGTTGCCCAATTCTTGATCCTCTGAGAACGCTTGTGCCAGCAGATCGAGCAGCCAAGAGCGAACCACACTCCCATGGCGCCAGATCTGTGCGATCTCATGCAGGTCAAGCGTGAATTCCTTCTTGGTCTTCAGGATCTCAAAACCCTCTGCATACGCCTGCATCATCCCATACTCGATGCCGTTGTGCACCATCTTGACGAAGTGCCCGGCACCGGAAGGGCCAACATGCCCCCAACCTCTATCTTGAGCCGGGGCCAGCGTCTGGAGGATTGGCCGAATCCGCTCCACTGCTTCTTGCGCGCCTCCCACCATCAGACTGTAGCCTTCATCAAGCCCCCACACCCCACCGCTGGTGCCCACATCAATGTAATGGAGTCTCATCTGCCGGGCCTCCTGCGCGCGGCGCATAGTGTCCTTGTAGAAGGAGTTCCCACCGTCGATGATGGTGTCACCTGCTTCGAGCTTCACCACCAGACCCTCTACGGTCTGCTCCGTCGCCTCGCCTTCCGGCACCATTATCCAAACCGTTCGTGGAGAGCTCAGCCTCGACCCGAAGTCGGCCATGGAGCCGGCGGCGGTAATGCCAGGTTCCTCTTCGGACAGCCTGTGCGCTTCGTCCGCCAGGTGATCATAGACAAGCACTTGGTGGCCTCCCCGCGCCAGCCGGCGCGCCATGTTGCCCCCCATCTTCCCTAACCCGATCATGCCAAGTTCCATGATACAACTCCTCCCCACACAATCATGAAGTCGTCCCGGGAGCCCGTTCCTCGCCAATGCTCTGATGGCCCGCGGAATCTCATACCTATGGAGTCCGCCTTGGACAGCTCTCTGGACAAAATGCCGGTCATTTGATCACGCTGAGCATGGCCTGTATCCCGCCCGCAATGTCGTGACCCAAATGAACACGAATCACGCGCCGACCCGCTGCCCTCAGCGCCTGGTAGTCACCCAATGCCTGGGCTCTCTTCAGCGCACCAAAGCTCATGGACGAATGCTGCTTCCCCGCCTCATCAGGGATGCCTACATCCCCGGGGCCACCGGCCACGAGTTGGATGAACAGCCCCATGCCTGCATCGCCTTTGTGGAGCTGACCGGTTGAATGGAGAAAACGGGGCCCGTAGCCCACAGTGGCAGCCAGGTGTGTAACCTGGCGGAGCCTGCTCTGGAGCTCCAAGAGATGAGTGTTGGTCTCTTGTGTTGGTTCGAGATACGCATGCACTGCGATATAGGGGCGGGATAATCCAGCGGCTCCTTCCCGAACCATTGATTCGTCCAGAAATCGGCAAAAGACATCGGAATCAGGAGGTACCTCATCTACCGTAGGGAAGACCCCGGTTTCCGCATATCTCGCCATCATCTCCTTAGCCAAGACCTTGGCAGACTCCACATTCGGTTGATCAAAGGGTTGGATCCCCAGACAATGCCCGGCAACCGCGGTGGCCATCTCCCAAAGGAAGAACTGCCCGCCCATCTCGTACTCATCTGAAAGGTCAATCTCGATGGTGGGATGACCGGCTGCTGCCAGCATATGAAGCCTCTCTTCCATGGCCGCATCGCCATTCAATTTTAGGGAGACGAATATCCGGTCGTCACCATAGATCTCAGGCGCGCCCAAGGATTCACCGATGACAGGCAGGATGCCTTTCCCCTCCTTCCCGGTGCTCTCGGCGATCAACTGCTCTACCCAGTCCCCGAAGTTGGCAAGGGCCTTGGAAGTGAGAAAGGTGACCTTGTCGCGCCCCGCCTTCGCCAGCTCACCCAACACCACACCCAGGTACACCCCTGGGTTCCGGGTGACCTCCGGAGCGACACACAAACGGGCCATGCGCCGACCGCTGACCAGAATCCTCTCGATGTCAACGCCCAGTAAGGCGGCCGGAACCATGCCGAAATACGAGAGCGCAGAGTACCGGCCACCAATATTGGGATCATTCAGGAAAGCACTCCTGAAGCCAAGCGCCTGAGCAGTCTCTTCCAACGAACTGCCGGGATCGGTAATGGCCACAAAATGAGATCCAACATGTCTTGGTCCCACAACCTTCTGTGCGAGGTTGTAGAAAAACTTGAAGAACGACCGCGTCTCTACTGTTCCGCCCGATTTGGTGGAAACTATGAACAATGTGGTGACAGGATCCAGGCGGTCGGCGTGTGCCTGCACGGCCCCTGGATCGGTGCTATCCAGTACCGCCAGATCCAGATATCCTGGATTGGGGCCAAAGGCATTGCGAAACACATCAGGCGCGAGACTCGATCCTCCCATGCCCAGCAACAGAACATGGGTGTATCCATCGGCCCGCACTGCATCGGCAAAATTCTTCAATCGTTCAACATTGCCCTCCATGGCCTCGGCGATGCGAAGCCATCCCAACCGATTGCTTATCTCCGTGGGATCAGGCTTCCAGACCGTATGGTCATGAGCCCAGATTCGCTCGGCGATCCGTTCCTGTTCAGCCTTCGCCAAGGCCGAATCCACCGCCGGGGCATACCCGTCCAACTGAGCAGAAACGATTGGATATGGTTTTTCTCGAGTTTCCATGGCGTTATCTCTCCCGTTCCTGTTCCAAGAGCACTACCCGTGCGGGAGCGCCTTCGCTCCCTGTGATCTTGAGAGGAAGACATACGAGCTCATACCGGCCTGGTGAGATGTGGTGCAGATTCAATCCTTCCACAATAACCATACCCGCCCGAAGAAGTATCTCATGCGTGGAAACGAGATCGTCAAATGGTGCTGCTGAAAGGTAGTCTACACCTACGAGCCGGACATGGTGATCAACCAGCCACCGGGCGCCATCTTGGCTGATGGCCACAAAATCGGTGAAAAAGGCGGTTTCTTTCTTGACCCAGTGATGGGAGTTCTTGGTACGAAACAACACCCGCTCGGTACCAGGCGGTATGCCTGATTGGTCCAAAACATCTGCGGTGAGCAAAGGAGCATCCATTTCCTCAACAACAAGAGCAGGGCCGATGAGGGTATGGAGATCCAGGCTCTCCACCGGGGCTCCATCTGGAATGAAGTGGAGCGGCGCATCCACGTGGGTGCCGGTATGCACGCCCATCTTGAGCTGCGTCACCGTTGCGATATCGCCGCGGTCAAGATGGAAGGGTTGAGATAGATGAACCGACGGATCACCCGGCCAGAGAACCATGGATTCGGAGATCGTGAGAGTAATGTCATGGATCTTCATGCGCTAACCCCTCCGCGGTGAGCCATATGGGCATCCACTGGATGGCGGACCATACCCGAGCCATCAGCCCGTTATCATCCTCCGATGTAGGAGCGACGTAAGCCGCGAAACACCACTTCATGCGTTCCATCGCTGACCATACGAATCCCGGATTCTTCCCATTCCCCCTCCCAGATTCTTCGGTCGCTGTGCTCCCTCAGAATGACACGCATTGTCACGTCCAAGACGAGCTATCAGAATCTGTGGAGGGACGTCCGCCAGCTGGCGGATCGCGTCCGTCGTGTCAAGCATCAACGGCCATGACGGAGCTCCATGATCCTCACTTCGATGTTGAACGTAGAATGCAGTGAGCTTGTCCCGAGCGTAGGCGAGGGGATGTTGGATGTTCATTCCTCCCATTCCAGCAATTCGGAATTCCTCCCGCCT
>JAUXFG010000161.1 GCA_030620115.1 Candidatus Fermentibacterota bacterium | reverse complement strand
GGGGAATGGGTTGATGGGGGGGAGATTCCCGGAGAGAAGGGGAATCAGAATCTCTTGTCCTCACGACTTATCACTGCAGCAATCAATCCCCCCTCCCAGATTCTTCGGTCGCTCCACTCCCTCAGAATGACACACATCCAGCATCAAGCACCCCTGTCATTCTGAGCGACCACAAGGAGCGAAGAATCTCTCCTCTCCCCGTCCCCCATCATCTCAACGCTGAACGCTGAACGCTCTCCTCTCCCTTCCCCCATTCCCCCATTTCCTCTTTGCGTCCTTTGCGCCTTCTTGTCGCGCCGTAGCTCCAGTGCGAAGGCGGATGCGCGAGACACATTCGCGCTGGAGGGCCATGGTCTCTCATGGCCGGTGATGGTGACACTGCGGACGCGACGAAGCTATCTTCGATAGGAGAGCTTCCGGACCACAATTCCCGAGTCGGTTTCGAGGCGCGCCAGATAGAAACCTGAGGCGGGGGGGCGGAAGTCAAATGTCCATATCCCGGGTTCTTTTTTTCCTGTGCAGGGAGTGCCAATGAGTCTCCCTGCGATGTCGTACAGTGTGAGGCTGGCATCTCCCGCGCTGGGCAGCGAGAAAAGGAACCGGAGCCCATCGCCTGACTGGAAGGCATCAAAGGTCAGGATCTTGGCAAGATCTTCCTCGGCAACGGTCATTTCTTCGAGCCTGATGGGGCAGAATCCTTCCAGCGTATCTCCCCATGTATCGTAGAACTGCACCACGATGGTGTAGTTGCCAGGGGTGAGGAAGCCGGTATCCCACACGATCAGTGTATCTTCCCTGACCTCGTTTCTCTGCTCCGCGTCGATCTGCCACCTCGTGGTATCACCGGGGCGTTCGAAGAATACCCTGTATCCCAGAAGATTGGCATTGCCATTGGGGCCGGCATCAACCCAGACCGATCCCAAGATCGGCACCATGGCGTCGATGGGGCCAGTGGCGGGGCCGGACACGAATTCGTAGCCTACGGTGGCGCTATCAAAGGCCACAGGGAGGGAAGAAGTGGAAGTCTGCACAAGAAAGAGCCTTGCATGATCCTCCGCCCAATTGTGTCCCCATAACTGGGCACATGCCGCCAAGATGAGAGCCGCGTTCTCTCCCACTAACGCGTCACATGTAAGCATGGCCAAGGCGGCGATGTTGACTGATTGACCGGTTGCTCCGATATGGCCACCCGAGCCATCCAAGAAGTAGCTCTGCCCCACTGCGAAGGATTCGTCCATGGTGAGCACTTCGCCGAGGATACAGGCCGAGAAAGAGATCTGCGCGCGGTCCCACGGATAGAGGGAGATGGTCTGCACGTTCGTGTTGATGAATCGGAGGGTTCTATCGGCGAGAGGAAGCGTGTGATCGCCGTACGATACGCCGTTCACCAGACCTGAGATCGTGTCCACGGCGGCATCTTCGAAGAATATCCCACACGTTCTGATCTGGGAGTCCCTTATGGTGACGTCAGACCCGGTGCCTGAGAACATGCCCCACCAGGGGTAATACACGGAATCGCAGTACACACTGTAATCAACGCCGGCGACTCCTGTGGTATTCGAATCGAATCGCCAATTGAATACAGGGCCCGGCGGGGGGAAGGCGAAGTCTATCACCGACGAGTCCATCATGCTGCACCATACGAGCATGGTGTCGATGTCCACGAAGGTACACTGCGCGGCGTCGAGCACCACGAACTCGCCCGCAAGATTGACGTGGCGTTTGTCCAGCGTAGGGCTTCCAAAGAGCGCGTATGTGGTGAAATCATTGTAGTGAACTCGTGCTATTTGCACAGTCGATGAGTCCAGGATCGAGAAGTTATAGGGATACCCATTGGCCGCCACGCAACAGTCGTTCATCTCGAACACTGCTGCATTTGCCACGATGATGCCACGCTGATAGATGAATTGCTGATCGAACACCACTGTCGAGCTGTCCGCCCGCAGCCTTCCTTGATTCAATACCAGGATATCGGCCTCCATGGAGAGGTCGGCGTTCTTGATAAGAAGAACCCCGTCATTGATGATGATGATGTCTTCAGATTGGGTCCACTCACCACTGATGGTCAGGGTCTCAGCCGGCGTGTCTCCGATGATGAGCTGGGCGGGGTCGTTCAACAGAGAATCAAACCCGTTCTTGAGATCGAGAATCGCACGGGCCGCTCCGCTACGGAGGCTTGGTTTTACTGCCTCTATCGCTGGTGGCCGGGCGCCGGCGACGTAGGCCCTGCCGGCATCTCTGAGTGTTTCTTGCACGTGGTGCGAGAAGAGGATGACCAGGATCATTACAGCAGCCGGCATGAGATCCCTCCTGAAAAGCGCCCAAGTAGCATGTGACCGGTTCGTGGTTTCTCAAGAAGCGCGGACGTTGTCGGAGAAATCCCCCTCGATCCCCCTTTGCGAAAGGGGGAGGAGGTCGGATATCCGGATCTATTGAGATGCCATACCGGTTCCACCAACTGTATAACACCGTGAAGTCTCTCATATGCTACTCCAAGCATACGAAATCAATGGTGAGCGTTCAGAGGTTCAAGGTTCAAGGTTCAGTGGTTCAAGGTTCAGAGGATCAAGGTTCAGGGTTTGAAGGTTCAGGGTTTGGATGGCATATCCTCAAATCGTTCCATTCTCGTGCCTTCTCCATCCAGAACTCACGAATCAACGGTTCAGATCTTGGTGAACCCTGAACGCTAAACGCTTCCCCCCTCCCCTCCCAGATTCTTCGGTCGCTCCGCTCCCTCAGAATGACACGCATTCACACACCCGCATAGGTACTACCACTGTCATTCTGAGCGACTGCAAGGAGCGAAGAATCTCTCCTTGCTTCTTGCCCCATCATCTGAACCCTGAACCCTGAACCCTGAAGCCATGAACGGCTACATACTGGGATAAAGGACATGCATTGCTTTGACAAGACGTTTTGGAGTGACCATCTTCAACGAGCTGACCGTATGATATCTTTCCCATCAGTAAAGAGACGCTGCAGGATTGTCATGAGCAGATGGAGATTCAGCCTCATCATCGTCATGTTATTGCTGGGAGTTCTGTCTCCCGTGTTTTCGCTATCCCACCCTCGGGAGCACAACCTCCCATCTGTCCTTCGGGCCACGGTCATCGAGGATTTCGACGATGGGGAGGTTGAGTTGGGTTCATACGCAGAGCAAGATCTGGATCCGGACTCATGGCTGCTGGATGCGGAAGTCACCTATGACGGCTCGCCATACTCCCTCAAGCTGTTTGGGAATACGTGGAAGACAGAAGAGATCGAACCGGTAACGCTTGACTTCGGTGACGTCTGGGAGATTGCCGCATATACTCAGGGTTCGCCGGAGATCCACGGCTTTGGGATCATGGACGGTTCCCATGTGCTCTTCTATTCCTTTGCAGGGACCCAGCAGTTGGATATCGAGGAATGGGTCACCGTGTACCAGGGCGCTTTCGAACAAGACCAGTGGAACGTTTTTCCTCTACCCGTGACTGATGATTGGCTCGCCTTCTTTGGATACCTGCCGGAGATTACCGGGCTTGTATTCGTGAACGACAACGATGGGGGAGAGCCTGGGATCGCTTACTTCGATCTTATCGTGGACATCACTGATGATCTGCCCGTAGCACCGGAAGTCGAGATCGGGCTGTCCGTAGGCAAGATTCGTACAAGCCCCCAGGGGATGCGTCACGTTGATGTGCAGTTCTCTGGAATAGTTCATGACCCTGACAGTGAGAGCCATGAGTTCTATTGGGATTTTGGCGACGATTCAACAAGCACGGAACAGAATCCGATGCACACATATCTCGTGCTGGATGACCACGCGTACACCGTACTTCTGGAGGTGATGGACGACACGTATCTCTGGGGCCGTGCAACCTGCATGGTGGATGTCGACCCCGGACCGACATCCTTTCCGGTCACCATGAATTTTGTGGGAGACATCATGTTGGCCCGCGGCTACGAGCAAAGTGGGGGAATCATCCCTACTCAGGGTGTTGAGGCCATATTCGAGCCGACCCTGGCGATACTGGGGCAGGCGGCGGACATCACGGTGGCCAACCTCGAGTGCCCCCTCACCGATTGCACTGAGCACCACCCCACCAAACCGATCTACTTCAAATCATCTCCGGAAAACGTTGCCGGACTCGTATATGCGGGGATCGATGTGGTGACCATTGCCAATAATCATATCATTGACTATCTGCTGCCTGGCCTGCAGCAGACCCAGGCGGTATTGGCTGAGAACGATGTCTAGTATGCAGGCGCGGGCGCGAACTCATATGAGGCATACCTGCCTGCTTTCTTCTCGAAATCGGGTGTCAATCTCGCATTCCTTTTCTCCAGTGATCGTACGGGGCAGTATAACAACGACCAGCCCTACCTGAATGCGGGATACAACAAGCCTGGGTTCGCCAATATGACCGAGTATGCCATAGCGCGGCAGATCGAGGTGGTTCGGGACCACGCGGATCTCACCATTGTGGGGACCCATTCCGGTACCGAGTACGCCCCCATACCCAGGGAGGAGTACGATGAGACCGAACTCCAGGATCCCTATGGAGATGAGGAGTACTTTTCATCGCTCTTGGTCCCCTCGGATCGCGATCGGGCCATAAGGCAGGCTGCCATTGATTCCGGCGCCGATCTCGTAGTTAGTCATCATCCGCACGTGATTCAAGGCTTCGAGCTCTACAATGGGAAGGTGATTGCGCACTCTTTGGGGAATTTTACCTTTGATCTCCGCTATCCGGAGACGTTCCCCACCATGATTTTGAATACGAAGATAGACGAGACCGGTTTCTCCGAGCTCTCCATCACGCCGGTCTATCTTGATGATTGGATTCCTGTTCCGGCCACCGGCGAATTAGGTCAACACCTGTTGGACTATCTTGCACGGCGATCAAAGGAGCTGGATACGTACTTGTTTGTGGACAGATATCACATCATGGCGGAGCTCATACTCGACACGCTCTCGATGGAAACCAACGAGTGTACCTTTGCAGCGGGCTGCGCGGTCACTGAGGAGAACGGCATGTGGTCTACGAAGCCGATCCCCTTGGCGCGCTGCGGTCACATCTCCTCCGTAGATGCGGTATCCCCTGGGCAGGACTGGTCGTACCGTCTCGGCAGGGAGATCATCTGGTTCGGGAACTTCGAGAATGAAGGCTGTACTCTCTGGAATGTGAACAGTGAGCACGAATGGTATGATGAATCCACATCATTCGAGGGTGATCGTTCTCTCTGTCACCGGCGCCAGGCTGACTCGGGCATCAATGTGGTCACGAACTTCGAGCGGCGCGTCAAACGCTATGAGGATTCGGATTTCTCCCTGCACGGGTGTATGAAAACACAGAACGGCGCTGAGGTGACAATCCAAATACGTTACTACGAAACAAGATACGGTTCAGCGATCTTGGATACCGAAGATATAGGTGTGCAGATATGGGGGGATTCGGATTGGGCCTTGTACTCCAAAGAACTCACGATTCCTGAGCAGACGAACTACTTTGACATCAGGCTGTTCAGCAACTGCCCCGAACAGGGAGAGGCGCTTTCGTGGTTTGACAATGCGGGCCTCATTCAGTGGACGGAGTGGCAACCCTTTGGAGGGAATGCCGAGCTAGCCGTCCCCAACGATTATTACTGGCTGCAGCTCATGTCGAGCTCAGAGGCCGAGAGCGTCTCGGCATCATATACAGAGACCGAGTTCGGTTTCATGTATCTGCCCCAGATCGTTTTGGATCCTTGTAGTCTGGCCATTGCCGTGCCGGTGAACGGGAGCGCCTCAGCGCCGATAATGATCTCCAACGCGGGTGACGGATCCTTGCGTTTCGCGTTAAGCATGGCTGCAGACTGGCTTCAATGCGCTCCGCGAAGCGGATGCTTGGGGCCGGGCAGTGCTCAGGAGATCACGGTTCATGTTAATGCCCTTGGTTTGGAGGAAGGGCATTATGGTGAGCGAATCATCGTGCGATCCAGTGATCCGTATGCCGGCACCATGGAGATCCCCGTTGACCTGTATGTGAGCTCTCAGACGTCGGTCACTGATCTTTGCATCACGCCTCTCGATGATTCCATGCGTCTCTCCTGGTCGCCCATTCCTTTTGCAGAGAGCTATCACATCTACCGGAGCGAATATCCATACGGTCCGTGGGAACTCATCGTTACCCAGGAAGGCACTGAATACATAGACGAGCATGTCAGCACGACCCACGACCAGAGTTACTACCAAGTGACCGCGGAACTTCCCACATTAGCCCGAACTTCTCATCCCACACCCAAAGCGTTGGGTGCGGGACAGCCACAACCATCTCGACCCTCTCGCGACGAAACCCGGTGAGAAATCCCGGCCAGTCATTGCGAGGAGAGTAGCGACGAAGCAATCTCATCCGCCCATTGAGATCGCCGCGCTGTCGCTCGCGATGACCCCCGGGACCTCAGTCATTAACGGGTGCATTAGCGACGCGGTTGTGCGTGGCGCCTGGATGCAGTTGTGAGCGTCGCATGTTTTGGCCATCAGCCCCATTCACCTTCTCCGAAGCCGTGGGATCCACATCGGCACTTCCCGCATGTACTGCTCATACTCCTCGCCAAAGCGCTCAAGCAGCAACCTCTCTTCGTAGCGAGAGATACAATGCAGGAAGACGATCGCAAGAACGCACACCACTGCAGCGGCCAGTGATGTCCTCAGCATCAGAAGACCAAGATAGAGCAGAATCTCGCTCAGGTATACTGGATGGCGAACCACATTGAACACGCTTTTCCTGATCACGTCAGGCTTCTCTCTCTTCTCGCCGAACACGATAGACAGGCCTGTTCTCGCCAGGTAGCCCGATAGAACCAACAGAATGACTCCACATGGTATTCTGGCGCCAAGCGGCACGTACTGGTTGAGGAAAGTCGTGTAATTGAGAAAGAATGTGTCGGCTATCCACGTTGCCGCAAACAGGCAGGCCAAGACTATCTGCCCCGCATCGCCAACTGCATGCTCCCCGGTAAGGTCGTCCCGCTGTTGTTGTGCTTTCCTCTGCGTGTGCTGGTGAGTCATGTTATCGCCTTTCCTGTCTGGGGGGGTTCAGGGTTAAGGGTTCAGATGATGGAGAGAGGATGTGGGAGAGATTCTTCGCTCCTTGATGTCGCTCAGAATGACAGTGGTAGTGCGGGGATGGATGTGTGAATGCCTGTCATTCTGAGGGAGCGGAACGACCGAAGAATCTGGGCGGTTTGGGGATTGGGGGATTTGGGGAAGGGAGAAGAGAGGGTTCAGGGTTCAGGATTTGGGGGGGACCAGTGGCCAAAGACCGGATTCTTCCTGAACCCCTGAACACTCGCACAACCTGAAGTGTCGAAATATGGATCAACGTTGCTTTGGGAATGAATTTCAAGAGTGTTTGGTTAGGTGTGACGTGTCACGTGTCAGGTTGTCAGATGCCGCTTCACCGCAGCACCTAGCTCCTTCAGATCGAAGGGTTTGGTCAAATAGTCAACCGCATCCGACTCGATCCCCGGGATCTCATCGGATAGTTCAAGTTTTGCCGATATGAAGATGACGTGTATGCCTCTGGTACGAGGGAGTGACTGAAGTTTTCTGTACACCTGGAATCCATCCAATCCTGGCATCATTATGTCCAGGAGGATAAGGTCCGGCTGGTGTTGCTGGGCAATTCTGATGGCTTCAAAGCCATTATCGGCAGTCAGAGTTCGGTATCCCTCTCCTTCCAGGAATCGTTTCAGCAATCTGTGAACTCCCGGCGTGTCGTCTACGATGAGGATTGTTTTCTTCAGGTCCGCATTCTCAGGGTTTGCGCAGGAATAACTTACCATCTTGAAATCCCCATCTTGAGCGCGGATCTCTCGCCAATCTTCTACTGCAATGACCGCCATGAACCTGTCTGCGGCGTTGCGCGCCAGCGGTCTTCCTCGCCGTATCGCAACGGATACGCCTCCCGGCTACGCCAAGGCTTCCGTCTATGTATGACAACGCCGTGACAAGCCGCTGTGGCAGGCCGGTGGGCACGGTCCGCCAGCTGGCGGATGCCCCTACATCGATGGGTCGAATCTGGTGCCGATCTGAGCGCCAAAACTGCCGACCTGTTCCTAGTTCAATCCTTGATACATCACTGTATTTATGTACTGGAGCAGCAAGCTGCAACTATGTCGATTCTCTTCGCTCACATAGTTCCATTCTGTCCAATGTCGCGTCGCTCCTTCAGTCACATCCTAAACGGCGCCAACGACTCTGAGCAACTCCTTAGGCCGCACTTCTGTAACTTCTCAAAAAGTCCGTGCGATATTGGAGAAATCCCCTCACCGAGCCGTAGGCTCTACGAGCCGGAGGCCTCAATCCCCCTCTGCAAAAGCTGACTATTGGACATACATGACACCGGGGCTATTCTCTCCTCCACAGTATCATCGGGATCGGGATCGGAATCATCCACTCCCTATCGCTCGCCTTCATCAAACATCCGGATTCACGTGACTGAGGGCCATGTGATCATTCCTCAATTCGATT
>JAUXFG010000258.1 GCA_030620115.1 Candidatus Fermentibacterota bacterium | reverse complement strand
AGCTCAAGGGAGATTCTCACCGTCTCATTGAACCATATCTCACGCCGCGCGGGTATATACTCCAACGGCCAGACCGTTACCTGATAGGTTTTCCATCCCCACGCCATTGCTGTTCGACCCTCCTCTACGACTACTCCGGGGAACGGTTCGGTGGAACCATAGATGTCAACATCGGGATCCACGAAGTCGTCATCACCAAAGCCATCGCCTGTGGGCTTGGGCGGCTGCGCTGGATAAATGTAGAAGCTGCCGGGGAAACACCTGTTCGCTTCGAACATTCTGCTTTTTCTGTATTTCCTTAAATCTCCACTAAGTCTATGGATTTAGTGGAGATTTCCACGTGTTTCAATATTCTGCACCTTCTGGTCAACCCCGCAGCAGCAAAACCCGCGAGTGCGGTCCTCTACCGATTCACCACCACATTCCCGCTCATGATACGATCCTGTGTCTGAACCCTGATCACGTAGGTACCCGCAGGAACCGCTTGACCTGAGCTGTTGGTTCCATCCCAGAGCATCCAGGATGCCTCATTTCGCTGACTTGCTGACCCAAGCATGTGCACCAATCGCCCGCCAAGATCATACACGCCTACGGTTGCCCCGCTCATCCCGTCTCCATCAAACCCAATCATCGTCGGCCCTCGAGATGGGTTGGGAACGATGCGGAGCAGCTCAGCATTTGGCAACCCTGAGCTGGGTCCTTCACCCGAGACCTCACCCATAGTATAGATGTAGATCTCTCCCGCCCCGCTGGGGTTCGAAACCGCAAACTCCGGCCATCCATCCCCTGTCATGTCCCCGATCCAGATTACCGTCTCGCCGAAGCCTCTTGGTCCATAGATCTCAATATCAGGCATGGTATCCATGTCTGCTCCGCCGAAGTAAACCCCCAACCTGCCCTCGTCCACGCTAGGATACCACGGAGACTCCGAGACGATGAGATCTGCAAATCCGTCGTTGTTGATGTCGCCCCCGGCGAGCGAAAAGCTACCCCATGGCACTTGTCCCATGAACGAGAGGTCAGCCACGCTGTCCATCCGGGGACCACCGAGATACACATACCCTCGACTGTACTCGGTCTCACCACCGTAGATTCTTCGCACCTGTGCCACTGCAACGTCATCATACCCGTCTCCATTCATGTCTCCAGGGACGCAGACCGCGTATTCATAGGCCAGTTGTGAAGGGACCAGCTGTACATCGGCAATTTCATCAGTGTCCGGCCCCCCGAAATAGATCCATGCCGCATTTTGCCATTCAGGATGATTCTCAACCGCATATGCGCCTACCACGAGGTCCCCATATCCGTCGCCGTTCAGGTCGCCATCATCAATGTCACTCCCCAACTCCAAATTGGGATACCCTGGTCCTTGGAGGCCGAGGTCATGCACACTATCTATGGAGGCTCCTCCGAAATAGACATAGGCCCCACCGTCAGAATGAAGATGTTCTACGAGACAAACAAGCTCATCATACCCGTCTCCGTTGACATCCTTGACAAGACGACCTCTCAGCCCTGTTGCCCAGAAATTCGACATCCACGAGCTGCCGAATCCGGAAATACACACATCAGGGTAAAGTTCAAAAGGATAGCTGCCGTGATACAAGTACATCTTGCCGGTCTGCCAGAACCACTCTGGACTCGTGATCAGCACGTCATCGAGACCATCTCCATTTACATCGCACGCGCCCGAAACGACTTCTCCGAAATGAGCATCGTCATCCGGATGTGGTGCGAGGGTATCGGCCTCAGGCTGGTAGATGACGAGATCAGGGATAGTATCGATCGAGCTCCCGCCACAGTATAGATGACATCTTCGTTCACCCGGGAGCCAACCATAGCGCGCGTCGCCCACCAGGAAATCAGCAAAACCGTCACCATTCACATCTCCTGCTCCAGCCATGGACCTCCCAAAGTGCTCGTTCGCGACTTCTCCTCCGAGCGTCACCACAACACTTAGACTGTCGCTTGGATAGGCAATCCCCATTTGAAGACACAAAAGATATATAAAAACGACGGTTGAAGTGACTCGCATGTTCCCTCCATTCGAAGAGAGGGGGAGGACAGAGCCCTCCCCCTCTCTTGACCTATCGTAGAACGAGCAATTTAGTTCTGGCCTCCTCTGTCCCAGCTCTCAATTTGATAACATACAGACCGGGAGCAAGTCCCGAACAGTCCAGTCGCCGGCTCCTCTCACCAGGATCCGCCGTCTGCTCTCCAAGATCCTTGACCAATCTACCGTTGATATCATAGACACCAATCAGAACTCTGGCAGTCCGATTCAAGCAAAATCGCAATGTTCCAACATCGTGAACCGGCATAGGATCGCATCCAATACGCGTAATGGCGAGAGGTTTCACGGGATCCTCCGCCGTAAGGGGCCTCAGCGATCCTGGCGTGTAGTCTGGAGTCCATATCGGCGTAGCTGGGTCACCAAACAGATTATGGCTATGTCGGATATAATCTGAAGAGACCCCCAGATTATCAGACCTCAGTTTTGAATTGGCCTCGACTGACCCAACATGATTGAAGTAGCGGGGAACAAATAATCCAGGGAAGAGAACGTCCCAAGCACACCAATTCAGCTGTGTAGAACTACCGAAGTATCCCGATCTAGTATTGCCGGCAAAAGCGACGGCACATCTGTTTGGATAGATGCAAATTGCCCCTTCCGGAACCGTCCTGATCTCTGGATCAGGCCAATCCAACCAGGCATTGTTGCACGAGATCGAGTACCAGAAATAGTAGTAGTCCTCGTTCGTCAGCTCTTCAATGTCATCCAGATGGAAATAGCGCTCGGGGAGAGTTCCCGCCGGCGTGGTTTCGTAGCCATCAGGACCACCGTGGGTGTGAACCACGACATAGTTGTAGTGGGTTGTGCATATCTCCTCGACTACGTGGTAGTCATAGGGCCATGGCGGGTCTATCGTTGCACTCCACAGCGTATCCTCTAGCTCTGGATGTTGATGGGCAATGACATCCGGACAAGTATTGTTCGTCTCTTGTTCATAGAATGCCCTTTTGAGGTATCCGTGATCTCCATTTCCTGGGTTCTGTTCGTAGGCAAGGACCTTGTTCACGAAGTTCCCACCTTCTGACTTCGTGATACAAGGAACTCTTCCCACCCACATCTCCGGCGCCCAGTCTTCGCCGCTTGGCCATGGACCATCCAGATCACAGTAGCACCAGTCATTGGGAGGATAAGGACTGTACGTCCAGGGGATCATTTCATGATCACCGACCAGGCATACCCATTGAGCTCCGTGATTCTCATGCTGATCACGCAAGTACAACCGGATATCCTGAACTGCGGCTTCGCCGGACGCATTGGTGATCTGTCTCACATAGACAACCTCAGTGTCAAGCCCTTGGTTTTGTCTATGCGTAATCAATGGCTGGAAGGTATCTATCCAGGTATCTCTTCCTTCTCTTTCAGGGGATCCGGGCAGAATCAACACCCACCTGCTGGACCTTGTCAGGCCTGAAAGGGCATTGGGAGCCAGAGGACGGACGTCTTCAGGATTCACCATTGCCTGCTCAAGCTCTCTTGCCCAATCCTCATGCTGCTCTTGGGCCCGTGCCAAGACCTCCTGCTCGTGCTCTGTGCTCGGGACAAGCTCAAGGGAGATCTTCACCGTCTCATTGAACCATATCTCACGCCGCGCAGGTATGTATTCCAACGGCCAAACCGTTACCTGATAGGTCTTCCATCCCCACGCCATGGACGTTCGACCCTCCTCTACGACTACTCCGGGGAACGGTTCGGTGGAACCATAGATGTCAACATCGGGATCCACGAAGTCGTCATCACCAAATGAATAGGAATCCAGTCGCAGATTGACTCGATATCTGATAAATCTCT
>JAUXFG010000230.1 GCA_030620115.1 Candidatus Fermentibacterota bacterium | reverse complement strand
TCAGAATGACACATGTTGTCACGTCCAATGCTAACCACCCATGTCATTCTGAGCAACCCACAGGAGCGAAGAATCTCTCCCACACATTCCCAGAATTGCCAGATTCTAGATTTCAGATTCCAGATTCTCTCCCATCTCTTCCTCTTTCATTCAAGCAATCAAGCATTTCAGCACTTCGCTTTTCTTCCCCATCTCCGCATTATCCCCCTTGCCCTCTACGGAAGCACGGCATAGACTTGTCCGCGTCATGCGGCTAGGCCGGGCTTCTCACCAGCCTTCGTCGCGAAACGGTCCCGCGTCGGACGCGGGATTGCAGTAAGAGATTGGTGAGAAGTCCGGGCTGAACCATCATTCAGAGTGCGCGACTCCCATGCCATGATGGAGACGGATGACGTCACCTGATACATGGTCCTTTTGACTAAAGACCGATTGGTCATCTTTTCATATCGAGGAGTTGTTATGGGCAGACAGATCAGAAGACAGGAGATCCGACGCAGACGACAGCGGCGAATGAAGAGGCTGAAGGCACGCGTGAAAGCGCTATTGGAGGAGAAGAAGGCGCAGCCCACAAAGGGTTCCTCCAAAGCGAAATCCTCTGAAGCACAACCTAATCAGCAGTAAGCCTCTCCTGAGGGCTCCCCCTGCTCTGTACGATGTCCTCTATTAAGCTGCTGCTCCTCGCCAACGATCTCTATCACCCACTGGGCCATCGTATCCGTGAACTGCTCCCCTATCTCACGGAGCGCATCCATGTGGACATAGTGAGTCTCGTCCCTCCGGGCCTTTCCTGTGACGGCCTCCATGCGCCGGCAGGCGCTCTGCTGAGAGGATGGCCGAGGAGAGTCCTCAAGGAAAAATCCCCACTTTCCTGGACACACCACGGCGCAAAACTCGTGCGCCGTGCCCCCCTTCCCGGTGCACTTGGCCCACTGGCCAACCTCTTTCTTCTGAAACGGGCATTGCGTAGCGTAGACCTCTCTCAGTACCAACTTGCTCTCGCCCAAGGGCCGGTTCCTGGCCGAACTCTCGTAGGCGGCGCGGTGCCTTTTGTCTATGATCATGCGGATAACTACCGGGGCGGCAGGGTCGATGTGACCCACCGGCGGCTGTTGGGACGCTGGCAGGAAAGATCCATTCACGCAGCAGTGGCGGTGTCCTGCGCCGGGCATGCGTTGCGCGCCCACGCAGAACAGTTGCATGCTCCGCAGGTCGCTCTTTTTCCCAACGGAGTTCATACGCGCCGCTTCGCGATCCCTCGGAAGGAATCACAGGATCCTCGTCTGCTCTATGTCGGCGGGCTGGAGACCGACTGTGGTCTCGACCTCGTCATCCGGGCACTGGCGATGATGAGCCCCCGACCAGTCCTCAGGATTGCGGGCTCCGGCCCCTCGGCGAACATCTTCCGGCAGTTGGCCGCCACACATGGTGTCTCCTCATCCATCGAGTGGCTTGGCCCTGTGCCTGCGGAGCAACTCCCACCGCTCCTGGCGGACGCATGGGTCGGGCTCGCGCTCTTTGCCGATACCGACTGGAACCGATACGCCTTTCATCTCAAAGTGCTGGAGTACATGGCCGCGGGTCTCCCATTCATTACCACGGCAGTGGGAGATGCCTCTATCTTGGCGCGGAAATCAGGCGCAGGCCTTGTGTCAAAATCTGCCCCGGAGGCACTTACGTCCGCCCTTTCCATGCTCTTGACTGCAAAGGAAAAACGGGCTGAGATGAGTGAAAAGGGAAGAAGAGCCGCCAAGGAGTATGACTGGGCGGTGATCGGTCCTCGATTCGCTGAATGGCTCCTCGCCCAGATGGAAAGAAAAGACAGACGAAATGCTGGATTACTCAAGTAAAGAGAGATTCTTCGCTTCTTGCAGTCGCTCAGAATGACAAAAGCGGTTGGCATTGCACCTGAAGAGACGTGTCATTCTGAGGGAGTTCAGCGACCGAGGAATCTGGGTGGGGAAGGGGGAATAGTGCTATGCTGGTTTGGAAGGGTTGGGATCCGACGATTCGTTTTCTACGAGAAGCCATCATTCCATCATCTCTTTTTATCCATCTCTTCCCAGATTATCGATTCTCAGATTCCAGATTGGAGATTCTTGCATGAGGGAAATCGAACCGTGAGCCGACCGTGAGTCGACATAGAAGACGTTATTTGCGAATAGGCCGTAGAACCGTAACTTCTCAATAAGTACGTGCGATATTGGAAAATCCCCCTCAATCCCCCTTTGCAAAAGGGGGAGAAGGTTGGATGCACGGGCCTATTGAGAAGTTACCGGAAAACATCGTAAGGGTTGTTTTGATATCGCATCACAACCGTGAATTCATCCGCTGGAGGGCCTCGCTCCGTCGTGGCCGCCTCTGCCGCACGCCGTAGACGCGATGAAACGCGTCCCTCCATCATACAAAACAACAGGGGGAGAAGGCTGGATGCACGGACTCATTGAGAAGTTACGTAAAACCTCCCAAAAAACCGAATGAAGATCTGCCTGGTCACCCATCAGTTCGTTTCTCCGTTTAGCGGAGTCGGAACCTACGCACGAGTCCTCGCGCATGGCCTGGCAGCCGGCGGCGCCGATATCGCCGTGCTGTGCCCGGAAGATCAGCGTGATACATCATCGGATCTTCTGTTTCTTTCAGCGCCTGCTTTGTCGAGGTCCGGATCGCATGCGAGGTGGATACATGCCTCACGTGCTTTCGCACGCTGCCTGGGGAAGAGCCCCCCATTCGATGTGGTCCACTTCCTTGACGCCAGAGAAGCCTTGTCCTACGGAGGACGGGGGCCTGCCGTGGTAGGGACGGTCCATGATTACTACTTCACTCACCCATTCTCATACTGGCGTGCCAGACGCTATTACCCTGACTGGAAAAAGCGACTGGCCTATGCCGTTGCGGTTCGAACATTCGAGCCCATGGCCTATCGAAAACAATCCTGGCTGATCGCCAACTCCGATGCCACGCGTGCAAGGATTCTGAGCGCCTATGGCCTCCCTGCGGAACGCATGAAGACCATCTATATCGCCCTTGGACTTCACGTGGAGGAGAATGCCCCCCCTCAGGAGAGGAGGGAGGATACCGTCCTCTTTGTGGGCGGAAACCCATACCGGAAGGGCCTTCCTCGGCTACTGAGGAGTATCAGTTCCCTCCGTAGGGAACACCCGGACATTGAACTCTGGGCAGTAGGCACACCCCTCCCCAGACCCCTACAGCGGCTGATCACTCAGCTTGGATTGGGGCAGTGTCTCACCCATTGGCCCTCTCTCTCAAAAAAGGATCTCATTGCCCTCTACCAGAAAGCAACCTGTCTCGCGTTGCCCGGGCTCACTGAGGCATTCGGATTGGTTTTCTTGGAGGCGCTTTCCTATGGCTGCCCTGTCATCGGCCCGGCCGACGGTGGCGCTGGCGAGATCATTGACGATGGCAAGACAGGCTTCCTCATTCCCGCGGCTGATGATGCGCTGCTGACCCACAGGGTGACCCAACTCCTGGTTGACTTCAATCTCCGGGACCGAATGGTTCAGACCGCGAAATCAAGACTCGCGAGATTTAATACCAATACCATGGTGGCCCAAACCCTGGAAGTGTACGAGAGTGTTCTCGAACGCTGACCGGGTGTCCGACGGATTTTACTCGATGTGATCACCCATTATTCTCGAGGAGAAGCACCTAACTCGTGAACTTCAAACGCGCCCTCATGTGGCAACACAGGAAACTGCTCAATGTCGTTCGGCTTCAGCGCGGATGGAGCTATCAGCCCTTTGCCATAAGCTTCACCCTGACCGGCGCCTGCAACCTCCGCTGTAAGATGTGTAGTACCCGCAGTCAAGCAGCCATCTACCTTAGTCCTGAGCTCGTGATGAGTACGGTCGAAGAGGTGGCGAAGAAATGGTGGTGGAAGAGACCGGTGATTCACTTGATTGGCGGGGAACCGATGCTGCACCACGCGTTCCCGGCCTTGGTCGAAGGTATCTCCGCAAGGGGGTTCCCCTTGGCCATCACCACCAATGGTTTCCTCTTGGAGAAGAATGCTGACCTCCTGCTCCAGAATCGCGTGAAACATATCACCGTGAGTATCGACGGCCCTGAGGAAGTGCATGACTCGATCCGGGGGGTCAAGGGTAGCTTCCGGCGCGCGAAACAGGGAGTGGCGGCGCTCAGGAAGGCCGGAGCGCGCGGCCCGTCCATTGCGTTAAACTGCACCATGAGCCCGGATAATCAGGGCCGCCTTGTCGAGACGCTGAAGGAGCTCGAAACATGGGGAATCGATTCCGTAACATTTCAGCATCTGGTGTTCGACCGAGAAGACCGCACCTTGGCCGAGGCCATGAAGATCGAAATCTTGGCTCAGGAGCAGCGGCAGATCACTGGAGCCAACTGGAGAATGCCGGTGAACATCTTTCCTCCAATACGCGAAGAACATCTTGAACCATACTATCGGGATCTCGAACACCCATTTGGCAACTCCTGCGTGGTACCATGGATGGTCGCCCGTGTGTATCCGGGAACCGAAGTGGCCCCCTGCATGGATCTCTACATGGGCATGCTGGGGGATGATCCGCTGAGCACCATATGGAACAGCAAACCATGGCGGCGATTCCGAAGGCTTCGGTTAACGGGGAAACTGTTGCCTGGGTGCCTTCGGTGCTGCCACAGGCAATACTACGGTTGATGCGCCTTCCGCGAAGAACTCGGCATCCTAGACAAGACCGTTGAGAGAAGCCACTAGTATTCCGTCTCGGAAGTTTTGTCCTCTGTTTTGGCAATTCAAAATGAGAGGGTATTAGGAGATGATGAGACATCTCCGGATTCTGCGACACGGGCGCGGGTGGGTGACATTGCCGGCTGCTGTGAAGGA
Source organism: Candidatus Fermentibacterota bacterium (assembly GCA_030620115.1). GTDB lineage: Bacteria > JAFGKV01 > JAFGKV01 > JAFGKV01 > JAFGKV01 > JAUXFG01. The sequence goes on along the minus strand of JAUXFG010000230.1, from coordinate 38 downwards.
TGTAGAATTGCCGGAAACAGGTACAGAACCTCTGAAAC
>JAUXFG010000223.1 GCA_030620115.1 Candidatus Fermentibacterota bacterium | reverse complement strand
CTCAATCTCCTCCCTCCTTCTCCCAAATTATGAATTAAGAATTGAGAATTAGAAATTCAAAATTGAATCCCCCTCCCCTCCCTCCTTCCTGCTCATCAGCTCAACAACTTATCAGCTCATCAGCTCATCAGCTTCCCCAAACCTTCGATGTTCAATCCCCCAACCACAAATATCGCATCTCTGGAGGGACGCGCTCCGTCGCGTCCGCCGTATCAAGCGCCAACCGCCATGATGAATCACGCTCCTCCTCCGCCCCTCCCTGCCACCCCCCGCGCAGGAATTGCCGGATCAATCCGCGTTTCGCATCTTCACCGCTCGACAGACACAATCGGACGTGAAACAACTGTACATTTGTACAGATTGACTTCCTCTGAGTTTGCGCATACCTTCGGCAGCTTATCTATTAAGGATTCGCGCAAGATCGTGCTCGCAGGATCTCTCCCATGTAGGGGCACGGCATGCCGTGCCCATCGGCCTGCCTCGGCGTAGCCTTGGCGTAGACGGGAGGCGTAGCCCAAGCCTTGGAGTGCGATGCTTGCGCCTTGTTCCGCGGGAGCCATGCTCCCGCGATTACTCCTTATTGCAAATTGCTCGATGTTCGCGTTCGATATCTATTCCTCCCCCTTTTGCAAAGCTGTCACTCGGACACACTTGACACCGGGGGTGTGTGAGTGTACATAGGGGGGCATGAGAGTATGTGGGAAAGAATTCGATTCTGACGTGATTGGCAAGATCCGAGCGGCAATGGAGCAGGATTCCTCGCTATCTCGGTGCAGGTTGTCTCGGCAGGTATGTGAGTGGATGGGATGGCGGGCACCGAATGGGAAGCTTCAGGAGATGAGTTGCCGGAAGGCGCTTTTGGAGTTGGAGCGACGGGGATTGGTGGAACTGCCGAGGACGACGGAGGAGTATGCGTTTCAGCGAGAGACCCTGAAAGCAAGGAGAGAAATACCTGAATTATCAGAGGTACGCTGTAGTTTGGGAGAACTGGGGGACGTAGAAATCGAGCCAGTGGGGAGCCGTTACAGCAAGGCGTCGGAGATATGGAATGGATTGATGGAGAGGTATCATTATTTGGGAGGGGGGCCGCTCTGTGGGAACCAGATACGGTATTTGATAAGGAGTTCAGAGTATGGTTGGTTGGGAGGATTGAGTTTCAGTTCAGCGGTCTGGCATATGAAGGATCGAGACAAGAGGATAGGGTGGAGTGAGAGAGCCCGGATAGCAAACTTAAGGAAGGTGGTGTCAAACAGCCGGTTTCTGATAGTTCCTGGGGTAGAGGTACCAAACCTGGGCTCATATGTATTGAGTCGAAGTACGAAGCGACTCTGTGGGGATTGGGAGGAGCGTTATGGATATAGGCCGTTGTTGTTGGAGACGTTTGTAGATCCGAAACGATATAGAGGGACGAGTTATCGAGCAGCGAATTGGGAACATATAGGGAGGAGTTCAGGGCGGAGGGGAGGAGAGGGAGAAGAGGAAGGAGGCGGGAGTAAGAAGGACATATATCTGTATCCGTTAGCGAAGCATTGGCAGGCGGAACTATGCAGAGAACCGGAGTTGCGGTTGGGGGAGAAGCCTCGACCGATAGGCGCATCGGATTGGGCGGAAGAGGAGTTTGGCAGGGTAGACATTTACGATAATCGATTAAGGAGACGGTTGTTCACGTTGGCGAGAGATTTCCATGCACAGTCAGGGGAACTTGTACCACAGGCGTGTAATGGATCAGAAGCAAAGACGAAGGCGGCGTATCGGTTTTTTTGTAACAAGCAGGTAGACATGCAGACGCTGCTGAAACCGCATGTAGAATCGACAACGGATCGGATCAACGAGCACGAGTTAGTATTGGCGGTGCAAGACAGCAGCACGTTGGATTACACGGCGCATCCAGGGACAAAGAATCTTGGACCAATCAACACGAAGAGGAGTACCAAGACCGGCTTGATCCTTCATGACACGATGGCGTTTACCCCAGAGGGGACGCCGCTGGGACTGCTTGATGTACAGTGTTGGGCTCGAGATCCAAACGATAGAGGGAAGAAGGAACGACGGAGCAAGTTACCGATAGAAGAGAAAGAGAGCATGAAATGGCTGAACAGCCATAGGGCAGTGAGGGAAATACAACGGCTTTGTCCGAGAACGAAGTTGGTGAGCGTAGGGGATCGAGAAGCGGACATATACGAGTTATTCCATGAGCGGGTGGATGATCCGACGAGTCCGGAATTGTTGGTACGAGCAGAGCGGACGCGGAATCGGAAGGTTGGGGAAGAGAAGCTTTGGGAGAAGATGGAGAAGGAGGATGTTCGGGGGCATAGGATACTCCATATTCCTCGCAAGGGACGTCGTCCGGCGCGAGATGCGAAACTGGAGGTACGCTTTGCGGGTGTAACATTAAAGCCTCCTCAAGGGAAAGATTTGTCGCCGATAGGAGTATGGGCTGTATATGCGCGAGAGGTGGATTGTCCATCGGATGTAAAGAATTCTGTGGAATGGATGCTTTTGACGACGATAGAAGTATCATGCTTTGCAGAGGCGATTGAACGATTAGATTGGTATAGTACGCGGTGGGGCATAGAAGACTATCATCGCACGTTGAAGAGTGGATGTCGGATACAAGACCGGCGATTGAACGATGCCGATCGGCTCAAGGCGTGTTTGGCAATAGATATGGTGATTGCTTGGCGTGTACTCTATCTGACCAAACTGAGCCGTGAGACACCCGACGTGCCGTGCACAAAGGTATTCGAAGAGGAAGAGTGGAAAGCGCTACATGTTTTCAAGAGAGAAGCCATTCCCGCAGAGCCTCCCGAGCTTCGCACAGTTACTCGCATGGTTGCTTCCCTCGGGGGCTTCTTAGGCCGGAAAAGCGATGGTGAGCCAGGCCCGACAAGGCTCTGGCGCGGCCTGCAGCGGTTGGGAGACATGAAAGCGATGTATATTCTTCTCACAAGCAGGATGCCTGCCGGCCCTTAACCCCCCGGTGTCATGTGTGTCCAATAGTCAGCTTTCGCAAAGGGGGATTGAGGGGGATTTCTCCTACTTCGGTGTTTCCGCCAGCTGGCGGATTGGATGTTCGATGTTCATATCGGTGAAGCACATATGCTATTTGGTGCGAAGAGAGACGGAGAAAGACGACTTCATCGGAATCGGCATCGAATTGAGAAATGATCACATGGCCATCAGTCGCGAGAATCTGGATGTTTGATGTTTCTTCTTCCGAGACTTCGCTCGGAAGAAGCCTATAGTCCTTATCCGTCACATCTACGTTTTTGGGGTAACCCCGCGTACTACGGGGGATGAAGATGAGATGCGAAAATTTGAGGTTATTTCTGCGCGAACCTCAAGGATACTGCCATGAACAATAGCATTGATCAGGTCCTTCACAGTCTGCATAAGGGCTTCCTGTCCGAAAACTTCACCGCATGGCAGCATCTTCCCGCCAAGGAAGCCCAGTTTGCCCCATGGCCCGAAGCCCTCTCTCCTGAGCTCCGCCAGGCATATCAGGAGCGTGGAATAGAAACACCATACGTTCATCAAGCAGAAGCCTACGCCGCGGTGAGCGGGGGGCGAAATGTGGTGGTGACCACGCCTACGGCTTCAGGTAAGACGCTCTGCTATAACCTTCCGGTGATTGACGCCATCCTAAAAGATCCCTCCACCAGAGCAATCTACCTCTTCCCTACCAAGGCCCTGGGCCAGGACCAGGTGACGGAGCTTCAGGAACTGATGCCCCACGTAGAAGCTTCCTTCCGGGCGTACACGTACGACGGCGACACTCCGGGGGATGTGCGGCGCGCGGTACGCAACAAGGCACACATCGTGGTAACCAATCCTGACATGCTTCATGCCGGCATCCTCCCCCACCACACCAAATGGATGGGGCTTTTCCGGAATCTCCGTTACGTGATCATAGATGAGCTCCATGCATACCGTGGGGTGTTCGGCAGCCATGTGGCGAATGTTCTCCGACGGCTCATGCGGATCGCCCGGTTCTACGGTTCATCCCCCCAATTCATCCTGTCATCCGCCACCATCGCGAACCCACAGGAGCTGGCTGAGCGAATCACCGGCGCTCCGGTGGATCTCATCGATCAGAATGGCGCTCCCAAAGGTGAGAAGATCATCGCCTTCTACAACCCTCCGGTGATCGACCCTCAACTGGGCATTCGTCGTTCTTATCTCCCGGAAGTGGTGGGCTTCGCCAGCCGATTCATGAACAGCGAGATCATGACCATCGTATTCGCCAGGAGCCGGGTCAATACCGAAGTGCTCCTCTCGGAGATCAAGCAACGCGTGGAAAAAACACCGGCTCACCACGGCCTCGTCCGGGGCTACCGTGGGGGTTATCTGCCAAAGGAACGCCGGGGGATCGAGAAGGGATTGCGAGAAGGATCCATCGTGGGTGTGGTCTCCACCAATGCCTTGGAATTGGGCATCGATATCGGTAGTCTCGATATGTGCATCATGGCGGGCTACCCGGGCACCATCACTTCCACATGGCAGCAAGCCGGCCGGGCAGGACGAGGATCGGGGCTCTCCGGGGCGCTCCTGGTTGCATCCTCATCGCCACTCGACCAATTCATCATACAAAACCCCGGCTACTTCTTCGGAGGCTCGCCTGAGCACTGTTACATCGACCCGAACAATCTCCTGATCTTATTGTCACACATAAAATGCGCCGCATTCGAGCTCCCCTTTGAAGAGGAGGAGCAACTCGGAGACACGCCTACCCAGGAAATGCTTGCCTTCCTGCAGGAGGAACAGGTCGTGCGCCAAAGCGGAGGCAAGTGGCATTGGACCTCTGACAACTACCCTGCGGATCACATGAGCCTCCGGTCCGTATCCTCCGATAACTTCGTGGTAGTGGATCGAACCGGGCAGAAGAGCCGGGTCATCGGAGAGGTCGACTTCAGCAGTGCACCAATGCTGATCCATGAGAAGGCTATCTATCTTCACGGAGGCGAGCAGTACTACGTCGATGAGCTCGACTACCACGAGCGCCGGGCATATATCTCCCGTGTCACCATCGATTACTTCACCGACGCCATAAGCTACACCAAGGTGCGCATCCTGGAATCCTTCGCCAACCGCAGCATCCGTGACGTCAAGGTAGAGCAGGGCGAAGTGCTTGTGACCACACAGGTGGTGGGTTTCAAGAAGATCAAGTTCCACACGCTGGAGAACGTGGGGTCCGGGGAGGTGGAGCTTCCAGAGAATCAGATGCACACCACGAGCTATTGGTTCACCATCCCCACCAGTATCCTGGAGGAGCTCAACTTCCCCAGGGATGTGCTCATTGATGGCCTTCTTGGTTT
>JAUXFG010000015.1 GCA_030620115.1 Candidatus Fermentibacterota bacterium | reverse complement strand
GAAGGTTCTTTTCCCGCTTTCCGGATCCATTATCTGCTTTCCTAATGGCAGCACGAGCTCGTCGTAATCTCGCGTCTCATAGCCGATAATGTACGACCCGGAATAACGTGAAATAAGCGGGTGGTCGCTGCTGCCATCCACATCGTCCGTCTGAGCGAATGAGGATGTCGCCGATAAGAGAATGACGCTCATTGCGAGGGTAAGGAGTTTCTTTGTGGCGTACATTGGGTTCCTCTCTTGTAGGGGTTCACCGTTCAGGGTTCAAGGGTTGCCCGGGCATGGGGCCGGGCGATATTCATGCAGTACCGAAATCACGATAGCTGGTGAAGAATCGCGAGGGAAGATATCCATGTGGGGTCCACGCGTCCACTGCGCACCGGGGAGCATCCGGCCAGGTTCCTTCGTTGCTGTTGTGTCACATCTCATGCTTAACCCGCATTTCTCACCGGCTTTCGTCGCGAGACGGGAGAAATGGTTGTGGCTGTCCCGCACCCAACGCTTTGGGTGCGGGACGACCAAGGCTCCCGGCTCTGCCAGGGCGTAGCCTCTGTCCGTCAGCCGATATAGCCATTCTCGCAATGTGCCCTGAAGGGGCTTGACATACCAGCCCAGGGAAAGCCCGACGGGGCGTAGCCCTGGGGCACAGAAGGAAAATCCCTCAGCCCTGAAAGGGCGAGACATAGCCAAGGATTCGCGCGAGAATAGCGCGCCAATAGGGGACGAGTGCCATGCAAGAGAAGCAACTGAATCCGAAGATACTCTTTCTCTGCACCGGGAATTCCTGCAGGAGCCAGATGGCAGAAGGGTGGACGCGTCGTCTCATGGGTGACCTGGTGGAGGCATATTCCGCGGGCATCGTGGCAAAAAGCGTGGATCCGAGGGCCATCATAGTAATGGCGGAGGCTGGCGTTGATATCTCGGACCAGCGTTCAAAAGACGTGCAAGAACTACTCGATGTGGAATTCGACTATGTCATTACCCTCTGCGGCCACGCCAGGGAAACGTGCCCGATCTTTCCACGCAAAACGACCATGCTCCACCGCGGATTCGATGATCCCCCGGCGCTTGCTGCGCGCGCGCATAACGAGGATGAAGCTCTTCAACACTACCGTCGCATCCGCGACGAGATCCGGGCATTCGCCCATGAAATCCAGGCCATCCTGAAGCAGATAGATGAATAGTCTAGTAAATCCATAGATTTACTAGACTATTCTTTGCTGCCCATTTTCCCGTCCACGAAAAGGTGTGATGTTCCCGAAGAAGAATTTCATCAGATGTCGCATCTTAACCCGGACTTCTCATCCGATTTTGTCGCGAGAGGCCATAGATGCCTGCGGCTGTCCCGGGACGATCGAGGACCCCGGCTCTGCCAGCGCGTAGCCCGATGCCGTATACTCTGTCCGTCAGTCGATATAGCCATTCTCGCAATGTGCCCTGAAGGGGCTTGACATACCAGCCCAGGGAAAGCCCGACAGGGCGTAGCCCTGGGGCACAGGCACAGAAGTAAAACCCCTCAGCCCTGAAAGGGCGAGACATAGCCAAGGATTCGCGCAAGAATAAGATCACAGTTATGGCGCAGTATCCCGTAGGTCGGGTTAGCATAGCGTAACCCGACAATCCCCCATCCCTTTCCTGACGCTCCCAGACCTCGCCCATGTAGGGGCATGGCATGCCATGCCCATCCGGCTTCCGTCTTCGCTCTTCGAGCTTCGCCGAGACAGGTCGCCACGGTGATTTGTCACGGCGCGGTCAAGCGTAGACGGGACCCTTGATCCGTCCTTTCCTTCCAGCATCAAGCATCCAGCAAATGCCATCAGACATGGTTCAAAGCGGAGCTCTCTTATGCAGCGAAGAACGCTCGGACCCATCGCAAGAAATGAGCAATATCGCTCTCCTCTACCATCCAATTCCGAAGCACTTGGATGCAGTACCACTCGGCCATCTCGGATTTGAATTGAACGAAGCAATAAGTGATCTGGTCATGCTATCTCTCTGTTATTTCATTTAATGACCATATATCGCTAGCTATTGGCTCTACTCGTCAACGCTCTGAGTCAAGCCAAGACCGCTCAATTTCCCCAAGAACTTGTTGCCTTCTCCTCTGCAGCGCATTATGTATGTGGATATTTGTAGGCAGAACCGTCCTATAATCAAGGTTCGGACGTCGGCTGCGCTGCCGTCCGAATGTGTGCGAGCTGCTTCGCAAGCGAGTTGCCCGGCGGCTTGTGCCGCCGAACGACTCGCTCGAGCGGACACCCTCCCAGGACTCCGCATGCAAGCTTGCTCCGCCACGTCCGGGCGCCGCTGAGCTCGCACACATTCGGCAAGAACTCAATCATTGATTGCGAATCGGCAAGAGGAGGCACATGTATGTCCACCGTAGTCAGAAAAGAAGATGCTCATAGGCTGGTCGATCAACTGCCGGCTGATGCGACGTGGGATGACTTGATGCACGAGATTTATGTGCGTGAAGCCATTGAGAAGGGACTGGAAGACAGCAACGCAGGCAGAATAAAAGATGTAAATGAGATCAGAAAGAAATACGGACTCCCTGAATAAAAATACATTGGACAGAAACGGCAGAGGGACATTTGGACGCCATATATGCACTTCGCACAGTTGATCGAATCACAAGGAAATCGCAACAGATAGGGGCGTTTCCGCTGTCTGGCCGTCGTGTCCCAGAATATGACATTGATCAAATCAGAGAAGTCTTTGTCGGTCCATACAGAATCATATATCACATCAAATCAGATCAAATTGATGTCATTGCAGTAATCCATGGGGCAATGGTGATGCTGCGAGATGATGACAACGAATAGAAGCCGAACAAGATAAGGATTAGACCCGAGTCTCGCGAAGCGAGTGCTCGCTTCTAATTCCTGGTTCATGAAGCCGCGGAGCGTGGCAAGAGATGTGGTCGCCAAGCCGCCCCGGCAAGGTATATGCTAGTTCAAAAGGTAAAGGTTCGGAATCGGACTTCGGCGGGTGTCAACGGCAAGTATACTACATGAAAGAGGGAAACCAAACTGCCGCGAAGCGGCTTACTTGAACAACTCGCTCAAGCGGACCCTCACCCCTGCGGGGTTCGGTCCGCTGAACTCGAACCGTTGGTCTTGACAGGGAATGAAAATGATGTATAATACTGGTGTATACAGCATTGGAGGTGTCGCATGATACGAACGCAGATATACCTGACAGAGCACCAACGTGACGAACTGGCTGCTATCTCCAAGACCGCGGGGAAAAAACAGAGCGAGCTCATTCGAGAGGCCGTCAATCGCCTCATCGATCAATCAGGCCGCAGTCGACGGGAGGTGGTATTACGCGAGGCTGCCGGAATCTGGAAGAATCGTACGGATCTTCCTGACTTCAAGGCAACGCGAGCCGAATGGGACAGGAACTGATCATGGCAAAGTCAATCCTTCTCGACACAGATGTTCTTGTTGACTTCCTCCGCGGCCACAGCAAAGCGCTGGCCTTGGTAAACGCCAAATCTGATCTAATTGTCCTGTCATCCATCGTCGTTGCGGAACTATACGCTGGAGTGAAGGGAGATGCAGAACAAGTTGTTTTGGAGGATTTCATCTCACTCTTTCGTGTTATCCCTGTAGATGCGGCGATCGCGAAGACTGGAGGGCTCTACAAGCGTGATTATGCCAAGTCACACGGCGTCGGCCTTGCAGATGCCATCTTGGCTGCTACCGCTCAAGCCGAGAACGCGGAGCTGAAAACCCTCAACACCAAACACTACCCTATGCTTAAGGGCCTCAGGCCAGCCTACACGAAGTAGAAGGCCAACAAGATACTCCAGCGGACGCGGACAAGCCGCGCCGCTGAATTTCACGTTCCCGGCGACTGGCGCCGCGGCGATTGGACACAGAAAACAAATGAAGGACTTGCTCGCATCTTGGGATATAGGCGACGTCGTCTCGAACGAACCGATTGACTCCTATTGGGGAAGTGCCACGGCGGTGACGGTGACGTCTGGGGATCGGTACATCCTGAAGCGACGGAACATTCCGGGCGGTATAGACAAGGAGTGCCGATTGGGGTCAGGCATTGCTAACAGCGATGTGAGTATGTATATTGGACAGCATGTCACGTAAACCACGAATCCACTATCAAGGGGCCTTGTATCATGTCATCCTGCGGGGGAACGCCCAGGATGATGTGTTCTATGATGACGTAGACCGGACAAGATTTTGTCTTTTGATGCAAGAAGGGACCGAGCGATTTGGGTACCGCGTTCACGCGTTTTGTCTGCTCGACGACCACATCCATATCGCGATCCAGGTGGGAGAACGGCCACTCTCCCGCATCATGCAGAATCTCACGTTCCGGTATACCCAGTGGTTCAACAGGCGCCACCAACGAGTTGGTCATCTGTTTCAGGGGCGGTACAAGACAAATTTGGTAGATGTCGACTCCTATCTGCTTCAATTGGTGAGCTACATTCATCTCAATCCTGTGCGAGCCGGTATCATGAAAAGACCGGAATCATATCGCTGGAGCAGCCATCGATTCTACAGAGGAGACGATACACTGCCCTGGCTCACAGAGGGGTTGGTTTTGGCTCGGTTTGCAGACCGAGAAGGAGAAGCACGAGAACGGTTCCACCGATTCGTTTTGGGTGGATTGGATAGTGACGCAGCCAAGTCTGAGTTCAGTCCGGCGCAGTCTGACGGTCGACTCATCGGAAATGAGAGTTTCATCGAGCGAGTGCAGGAAGCCGAAGATGGCATGAAAGGGACACGGATAACACTCGACGGGATCATTGATGGCGTATGCAAAGCATACGGGATAGCACAGGACGAGCTTTTGGCACCGGGAAGGGGACGATTGGCGTCAGAGGCGCGGTCGGTTATCGGGCTGATAGTACAGGAGCACCCTGAGATCACGATTGCAGAAGCGGCGAAAGTATTTCAGCGGGACAGCTCGACCCTGAGCGCGGGCGCGGCTCGATTACGGAACAGGATGAATCGGGATAGAACACTACACGATCGTATCAATGACGTGAAGAGTAAATCTCAATTCGCCGTTAGCAATGCCTGACCCCACTTGGCCCCCAGAAGGGTTCTTCCAAGATATCCTCATATTCACACCGATCTCTTGCAAATTTCAAAAAGATCTCCTTCTTATCCCTGTTTTGAGTCCAAAGCCGGGTTCGAAACCCGCCTAATCCGGACTTCTCACCGGCTTTCGAAGCGAACCCGCCGCAGGATTGGTGAGAAGCTTGGGCTAAGCCCGCATTTCTTCCCCCCGCGGCGAACGCGGGATCACGAGGAGGGATTTGTCACATCACGTCGGCAGTACCGAACAAAGATGCCGCGTGACGCGGACTGAACGGATAGAACTAAGGTGATTGTTTATGAAATCCTATGACGTTGTTCTCATCAGTCCCTTTACTGATATTTCCGCTCTTAGTCTGCGCGGGCTTTCGTCGTATCTCAAAGAACATGGCGTTTCGACGCGAATGCTGTTCCTATCGAACGTTTTGCTCTGTGAAGAGGTTGATACCCCGAATTGGGAATTCACATTCCCTCCTCACGTTATTGATCAGGTGATTGAGCTGTGCGAGGGGTCATCTCTCATCGGCATCTCCATGATGACAAATTACCATCATTCCATGGGGCATCTCACAGACGGGATCGTGCAACGCCTGGGCGTTCCCGTCGTATGGGGAGGAATTCATCCAACTCTCCGTCCAGAACAATGCCTGGAGCACGCAGATTTCGTATGCGTTGGGGAAGGGGAAGAAGCGCTACTGGAGTTGGCAATTGCTCTCAAAGAGGACAAACCCACCACAAGAATCAGGAATATCTACACGAAAACAGATGGGCATATTGTGGAGACGCCGCTTCGCCCACTGCTGCAGGATCTCGATACTCTCCCCTTCCAGGACTACGATCTTGAAGATCAATACATCTCCCGCCGTGAAGAACAGCGGATCGTCAATTTGGATCCAGGCTTACTTGAGGTTTATCTGGACTACGGCCCTCGATCTCTCCGTCGGGCTCAATCGACCTTTCAGATCATGATTACGCGGGGTTGTCCATACAAGTGCACATTCTGCGGCAATCAAGCGTTGGCTGCGCTTTATCCTGGGCAGCCGTACGTTCGACGCCGGTCGAATGCCAATGCAATTGCTGAGATCAAAGCATTCAGAGAACGCTTTCCTTTTGTACGGGCCATTCTTTTTTCTGATGATACATTCGTTCACACACGGAATGAAGAGATAAGGGACTTTCTTGAGGCATATACCAGAGAAGTAGCTCTCCCATTTCGGTGTACGGCCACCCCTCGGAGTATCACATCCGAAAAAATGAAGTACCTCGCGGACGCGGGGCTTTTCTTGCTTCAGGTCGGGATCCAGACAGGAAGCAAGAGGATAAATGAGCTGTATCAACGCACTTGGTCTTCACGCGAAACAGTCACTCAGGCCGCCAAGATCATCAACAAGTACAAAGGCCGCATCATTCCTCTCTATGACATCATTCTGGATAATCCCTTCTCCGCAATAGAGGACGAACTTGAGACCCTTCAACTGGTCCTTGACCTGCCAAGACCTTTTGTATTGCAGCTCTATTCGCTAGCACTGTTCCCGGGTACGAAGCTATTGGAGAAGGCGCTATCCGAAGGAATAGTAGACGAAGAGAGGCTTCTGTACCAGAAGGACTATCGTGTTTTCCGCCGTAACTACCTCAATGTCCTCTATGTACTCCTCGCCCGAGGTTTTCCCCATGGCATCGTACGAATCCTTTCCAAGCCGGTCTTTCTCTCCCTATTCAACCGGCCCTATTTCGAGAGCCTTTTCAATCGGCTGGTGGCGCTCAAGAACGGGTGGCGTCGACTTAAGGGACATGTTCTTGTAGCATTGAGATGGCGGCGCCAGTTGCATCCTTAGCCCGCACTTCTCACCGGCTTTCGTCTCGAAGCGGTGTAGTTGGCTGTGGCTGTCCCGCGTCTGACGCGGGATGCAGAGCGACAGCGAAGTATCTGGAAGCCGACGTCCCTCCATAGCGCAATATGTGCGGAGTTGGTAACTTCTCAATGAGTTCGTGAGATATCGGATGAATTCCCCTTTGCGAAAGGTGGAGGATGTCGGATGCACGGACAAGCCGTTCACGGGTTCAGCGTTCACCGTTCAGGGTTGCCTGAAGTCAGCTTGGGCCATCTGTAAGCGTTCACAGGTTCAGAGTTTCCCGCTGGAAGCGGGATTCAAGGCTACCTTTCAGATCCCACGACTCAACGGTTCGGATTTCCGGTGAACCCTGAACCTATCAACCTTTCAACCCCTGAACGGTTACACGAGAAGCTATGCTAACCCATGATTCGGCAAGGAGAATCCAAATGAGACAGTATACACTTGGCCTGTTCTTTCTGCCGTTCCTGCTCGTCTGTGGGGGGCAGACTGAATCCAAGGGAGAATCATCAGAGTCATCCACCCAGGTCGATGCTGCCCGCAGCTCCCCTTCGGAGGCTCAAGGCCAGGCGAGGCAGACAACACATCTTGAAGCCTCGACAGCCAGCGAACGCGGCATAGCACACACGGTCCGTTTTGTGCGAAAGGCCGAACCTCGGGAGCGCGCCTTCGACCTTCTGGTTCCGCAGGGCTGGTTGGTGGAAGGGGGCATTGTCCGGATCGATCCAACGGCCCAGGGCGGCCCCGCGCAGTCCATAGAGGCAAAGCTCGATTTTGCCTTGAAAAAGGATCAGATGGGATCGGTGATGATGAAATGGGTGCCCGAGCTCATGTATATCGATATGAGGTTTTCACCCGCCGGACAAATGGGCATGTTTCCCCAGGGGAGCAACTACGCCGGCATGACTGTCTGGCCGAAGCTCTCTGCGCTCGAGTTCCTAAGTCGGGTGGTATTCCCCAAAGCGCGTCCCCACGCACAGACGGTTCAAGTGGTCGAGCAGCGTGCACTCCCGAAGGTGGCCAAGCAGTTCCAGGATGCCCAACGCGCCATGATGCCCGGGCTGGCGCTATCCTATGATGTCGCAATAATGACGGTCTCCTATCGAGAAGGAGGCACTCAATATAGAGAAACCTTCTTCACTGGCATTGAAGACTATGGGTATCTCATACCTGGAGGGTGGAAGAACAAGTCAACATTCTTCGCGCGGGCGCCGGCGGATGAGTTCGTGCAGTGGGAACCGGTTGCAGGTATCATCTTGAGATCCGTGAGGCTCAATCCAAAGTGGGTTACGGGAGAGATCCGAGGACAGATTACCCGAGGGCAAATCGCCGCGGATGTGATCCGCGATATCAACCGAATCGGCCAGGAGATCGCGGATCACCAAACCAAGACCAATGCAGAGATCAATAATGACACATTTCTCACGCTTACTGAACAAGAGGAGTATGTGAACCCATTCACCAATGAGGTGGAAACTGGTTCCAATCAATGGGAGAATCGCTGGACGAATCCCGGCGGTGATGTCATCTATACGAATGACGAGCACTATGATCCTAATGTAGACGTCAATCTCAACCGATCTGACTTCAAGCGAACGCCGGTTCGACCGCGTTTTCCTCAATAGACGGCATATCTTTTTCCCTTCGGGATGGCAGGCAGGGACGCCTGCCCCACTGGTCCCATGGGAGAGACTGGGGAGGAATACGAGTGAGTGATCCCAATTCTTGGGAGTTGCCCCGCCGTTGGGGTGATGGATAGATTGCTGCATCGTATACTTGTCTATTGATGTAGCCCAGACATTTTATGAACATCGACGAGCTCTGGAATGCTCACCTGCGAGGAGGATATGATGGCACTCTGGGATAAACTCCGCGGCCAATTCATTGACATCATTGAGTGGCTTGATCCCACCGGCGATACGCTGGTCCATCGCTTTGAGCGGTATGGGAACGAGATCAAGTACGACGCGAAACTGGTGGTGCGGGAAGGCCAGGCGGCCGTATTCATCAACGAAGGCCAGCTGGCCGACGTATTCACCCCCGGCACGTACACGTTGACCACACAGAACCTGCCGATTCTCACGACGTTACAGGGCTGGAAATACGGTTTCAACAGCCCGTTCAAGGCGGAAGTCTACTTCTGTAGTACTCGGCAGTTCACGAGCCTGAAATGGGGCACTCCGGGCCCTTGCACCATGCGGGACCAAGAGTTCGGAGCCGTTCGGGTCACGGCATTCGGTCTCTACGCCATCAAGATCAAGGATCCTGCGGTCTTTATCCGAGAGATCGTGGGAACGGACGGGACGTTTACCACCGAGGAGATCGAACAGAATCTCAAGGGCAAGATCGGGATGCGGATCAAGGAGGTCATGCCCGAGCTCGGTATCCCCGTGCTCGACCTGGAGAGCAAGGTCGTGATTCTGGGCGATATGCTCAAGGAACGTATCTCGCCCCCATTCGGCGATTACGGCCTTGAGGTCACGGAAGTCCAGGTGCAGGATATCGGCTTGCCCGAGGAGGTAGAGAAAGCCATTGACAAGGGCGGCGCCATGCGTGCCATCGGCAATCTCCAAGCCTATACACAGTACGAAACGGCAGGCGCCATCAAGGATGCGGCCCAGAATCCCAGCGGCATGGCCGGTGCAGGTATGGGCATGGGCATGGGCTTTGCCATGGCCAACCAGATGGCAAAAACCATGGGGCCACAAGCCGCGTCACCGCAGGCAGCTCCCGGACCACCGCCCATACCCGGCACGGTGCAATTCTTCATCGCTGTCGGCGGCCAGCAGACAGGGCCGTTCGACATGGCGGTGCTGAAGCAACAGGTAGCATCAGGGCAGCTGACGCAAGAGACGCTGGTATGGAAGCAAGGCATGGCCAACTGGGCGCCTGCGGGGCAAGTGGCTGAGCTTGGCGGGTTGTTTGCACAGACGCCGCCCCCGGTTCCTCCGTCTCCTCCGGCCGGCGAGTAACACAGTGCTTGAACGATGAGTGCCAAACAATTCCCCTGTGGCTCCTGCGGTGCCATGCTCGAGTTCTCCCCGGGCGCAGCATCTCTCAAGTGTCCCTACTGTGATGCCGAGAATCAGATCCCACAATCTGAAGCAGATATAAAGGAACTGGATTTCAATGAGTATTTGACCTCGGTCCTGGATGAAGAAGAGACGGTAGAGCGCAGGACGGTACTTTGCCGGTCATGCGGGGCAGAATCTACCGTTGATCCTCATATCACCACCAGTCATTGTCCCTTCTGCGGCAGCCAGTTGATGGACAAAGCGCATGTGCAAAGGATCATCAAGCCAAAGGCCCTCTTGCCGTTCAAAGTTGCGAAATGGGAGGCACACGAGCGATTCAGTCAATGGATCAAGAAGCTTCGATTCGCACCCAACAAGTTAAAAAGGTACGCCCGGAGCGAGGGGAACCTCAAGGGGATGTACATTCCCTATTGGACATTCGACTGCGCCACCACAAGTCATTACACGGGTGAGCGGGGTACTGACTACTATGTGACTGAGACGTACCGAACCAAGGACTCGAACGGCAATATGGTAACCCGGACACGCCAGGTCAGGAAAACGAGATGGGCCCCGGTGAGCGGTGTTGTGTGGAACACATTCGACGATGTGCTGGTCTTGGCAAGCGAGTCATTGCCGCCGGACAAGACCGCCAGCCTCGAACCGTGGGATCTCGAGAACCTCGTGTTATACCAGGATGAGTACATCAGTGGATTTCAGGCTGAGTCATACAAGGTTGATCTCGCCGCGGGGTTCGATCGGGGCAAGGAGATCATGGATGGCCAGATCAGGCACACCATCCGGGCTGATATCGGCGGAGATCACCAGCGCATCCATTCGGTCAAGACCCAACACGATAACATCACGTTCAAGCATATCCTTTTGCCCATATGGATCAGCGCTTATCGGTATCGGGACAAAGTGTACCGCTTCCTGATCAATGGACGGACCGGGGAGGTGCAAGGAGAACGGCCGTGGTCCGCGTGGAAGATTGCCTTGGCGGTAGGTGTGGCGCTTGTGATCGTAGGAGCCATTGTTTTCCTGGCACGCAATTGAGGAAGGGCGTCTTGTCTGGGTGACACATATGCCATTGGGTATGAATAGAGGCGGAAAAAGACGAGTTGATCGGGATCGGAATCGAATTGAGGTGTGATCACATAGCCCTCAGTCACGAGAATATAGATGTCTGACGAAGGTTAGAAAAACGAGCAGCTGGGTGGCTGATTTCGATAGCGATGCCGATTCCGATTCCGAAGATGTTGCGGAGGAGAGGGAATGGCCATGGTGTTATGTATGTCCAATAGTCGTGGTTTCTCAATAAGTCCGTGCGATATTGGAAAAATCCCCTCACCGAGCCATAGGCTCTATGAGCCGGTGGCCTCAATCCCCCTTTGCCAAAGGGGGAGGATGTCGGATGCCCGGATTTATTGAGATGTTACGCGAGATCGAGGAAAGCGTCCATTCTGGTTGACATGTCATTGCCGAAGTTCTGAACTTACAACCCTGAACGCTGAACGCTGAACGCTGAATGCTTCTTTGAGAGTACATTTCATATTTGCTGTACTCTCTGCCTTGAAAAACCTGATGGCGCGGCGCCATCAGAGGCCGGACTGAACCCTGAACCCACAAGCACATCCTCCCGGGAGGCAGGTATGCACCGATTTTCATATGGACTCCTTCTTGTGTTTCTTTTTGTTATCTTGCTCATCGCGGCATGTACCCACTCGGGAGGCACGTTCGCCGGACAGACACAAGAGATGACCGAAGAGGAGCGCGAGCCCAGCGTGTACACCATCACGGTGCTGGCCAAAAAGGGAAGAACCTATGCCAATATCCGGCTGGCGCCACAGGGGGACAGCCCCCGGGTAGCCAAGGTCCCCGTTGGCACGGCATTGCGGTGTTTTGGGCGCGATGGCGACTGGTTCCAGGTCCAGGTGCCGGAAAGCATGCAGTTAGGGTGGATCAGGGACGTGTACATAGAGGAAGGCTGATTTGGCACTCTGCCCGTCGTGCTCCAGGAGGCCCTCCCTCTCCGCCGTATTCACCTGGGAACCGGGTCAGCGCTACACATGCCGATGGTGTAGGGCCGCGCTGTACGTGGATGCAAGGAGATTCCATCTCGCCGCGTTCGGCGTCGCGTACGTCACGCTGGTCGTCGGCTTCGGGAGCTATGTCGTAATCAGGAGCCTTGGGGTCACGGCGCTGCTGTTGGCCATGTGGCTCGTCTTGAGCCCCCTGGTGTTCTCAAGTTGGATGACCCTTCGCTTCAACAGCGATAACCCTTCTCCGAAAGCCGCAGCTCATCATCCATAATCTCCGGAAGATCTTCCTCAAGCAGCCATACAAGCTTCGCGATGGTCTCCCCCAGCTCCGCATCCGGTGTTGATGCGCCTGCGGTGAACCCAATCCGCCGCTTGGGATGTTCCTTGAGCCAGGCGATGCTCGCATGGGCCTTTTTGTTCTTTCCGGCGGGCTGATAGGTCACGCGCCGGAGGGATTCGATGGCGTCGGGACCTTCGATGTGCATAACCCGGCCCTTGGTGGCGATCAGTTCGGCAAGGTGACGTGTGTTGCTGCTGTTATGGCCGCCCACTACCACCACCAGGTCCGGCTGCTCCCGGGCAAGGGCCGCTGCGGCATCCTGTCTCTGCTGGGTTGCGCGACAGATCGTCCCATATGTTCTGAAATGATTCTCCACATGCCCTGATCCGTACCGTATCTCCATGGCATGGCGGAGGATCGCGGCAACCTCCATGGATTCTCCCGCGAGCATAGTGGTCTGGTTTGCGAGACCGATGCGCGTGAGGTCATGGGCCGGATCAAATCCCGCGGATGTCGTTTGGGAAAGCGATTTCTCCTCCGGCATGGCGCCACTTCCCCGGGCGATGAGCTGGGCGAGTTCCTCCGCCTCCGCTTTATCCTTCACTACCACGTAGGGCCCGCCTCTCGCCTCCGCCCGGGAGAGCGTTGCCTGGGTCTCCGGATGATCGTACCTGCCATGGAGAACCGTGGTAAAACCATCGCGTGCATAGATCGATACCTGCCGCCACACCTTGGTGACGCTTGGGCAGGTTGTTGCCACTACCGCAACGCCTGCGTCGGCCAAGTGTGCTTCCTCTTCCACGGTGGCTCCGAAAGCCGACACAATTACCGTGTCCTGCTCTCGGAGGTCAGCCCACCATCGTGGCGTACTCGGGTCGAGAGAGACCAGACCTTGCGCGTGCAACCACCGACAAACGGTGGGGTTATGGATGATCTCGTGGAGCACGAAGAGCCTGCCCGGCCCCGAATGTTTCTCCCACGCTTGCCCCACCTGGACCAGCGCACGTCGAACGCCCAAGCAGAACCCAAAACGTGAGGCGAGAAGAATATCCGTCTGTCCCACCGACATGCGGGACTCTGCACGAAACTTGGCGATGAGAGGGCTGCGCCGAAGCGGATTGATCATAATCCAGGTGGGTTCTCAATAGGCCAGTGCATCCAACCTTCTCCCGTTCCTGCTTTCTATGATGGAGGGACGCGTTCCATCGCGTCCGAGGTATGCGGCATAGGCGGCCACGACGGAGCGTGGCCCTCCAGCGGATGAATTCATGATGGTGATGCGTTGTCGCACAGACCTATTGAGATGATACCAACCCGGGACCTTGTCCACGAAGGCGTGGGCGCGGTTCCCATGGGGGAATGTGAGAGTCAGAGGATGGAGGTGTTCGGACGTGAAAAGCATTACGGAGCATGTTTCCCGATAAGTCATGGATCGAGTCTGAAAGGCTTAGCAGATATCGGTTCGAATGCCGGAGGCTATCGGTGGACATCCAGACCAAGACCGAAGGATCGGGCCAGGAGATCATACCGGCAATTCGGTCCAGACTGTCAAGATCCGCGATTCTTAATGCCTCTTGTGCCTCTGTGGGGAGAACCGCCTCACTGAACACGATGGAGATTTGTGAAAACGTCGAATCCGCATACCAGAGATGTTCCACGGAAGGCGCCACCGTGTCGGCCAGACTCGTACCAAGAAACGAGAGCAGAGTATCGGCCGAAACGAGACCTACCGTATCTTGCACGGCGTTCACAGAGAGTCGCATCTCGTCATCCTTCATGGCGCGGGAGAGGTAGATGTTGATGAGCTCCGGGTGCGCATCCGGGGAGTATGCCGAGGCGATCTCATAGGGTATTCCCGTACTATCCGTGACGGATAACGTCGTGTCGGCAATGCCGCATACGGGTTCGGTGAACGCTGCCCGGACAAGGGTGCTATGCAGAGCCCGGACATCGACCACAAGGGGAGGAATCGTATCCTCGATGGCAAGTACCAACTTCACGGAGCAGAGCGAATCGGGCACGAGTTCGAGGATATGCTCGGCCCATGGTTCAGCACCCCGGGCATAGGCGCCGTCGCCATCAGTATCCAAGAGCGCGGTGATGTGCCATGTTCCCGGATCAAGACCTTGCAGAAGAAAGGAACCCGTGCGTGATGAGGTGACCAGCCACCGCAAGGTGTTCCGGTCGTTTGAAGCAGTGATCAATGCCGCCTGGGCCGGCGACCCTCCGCCCGCCAATACGGCCTCTCCTTCCACGCTGGTGGGCGGCATGGAATCTCCTGTGGAAAACCACAAAACAAATGGTTCTTCCATGGATAGATCGTGACGATCGAGCACTCCATGGCCGATACAGACCCAGTGGGTTTGGTCTTCCATCCAACCGCTTTGGGGCCGGAGACGCAATGTCTGTCCCTTCCAGGAGCGCTGGACAAGCATGGTGTCAGGGCTGATGTGGAGCCGTTCTTCCACACTCCCCCGGTCCACGGGTTCGTTCCAGGTCAGCTCCACCCAAGTCTCGGGATCCACGTCGGCCCGTCCTTGTACGGGAGCCCAAATCGCCACAAAGGGAGCGGTCTCGTCCTTTGGCCCCCCGCCCGGCGCTCCCCGCTTGGCACACGAGTTTACCAGGAGGCCAAGAAGGAGCGAGTAGACGGCTGCCCTGTTCACTGCGCTCCCATGAGTATGTGGAGCAATGCCCGCTGCAGGTGAAGACGGTTCTCCGCTTGATCAAACATGAGTGCATGGGCGCCGTCCATGACCTCGTCGGTGATCTCTTCTCCCCGATGTGCCGGCAAACAGTGCATCACCCTGACGCCGGGATCAGCCTTCTCCAGGAGCGTTTCCTGTACCTGATATCCCGCGAAATCGTTCAGCCGCTTCTGTCGCTCTGATTCCTGGCCCATGCTAGCCCACACGTCGGTGTAGATGACATGAGCGCCTTTGGCTCCCTCTGTGGCATCATGGAGCACCCGGAGACGATCACCGATCTCCGTCTTGCCTGCATCCACGAGCTCCTTGTTGGGCTCGTAGCCCTCTGGCGTCACCAGAGTGAGGTGGATCGGGGTTCTTCTTGCGCCGTGGATCAGGCTGTGCGCGACATTGTTCCCGTCCCCGATATAGGTGATTCGGATGCCCTCAAGGCTTCCGAATGCTTCCTCAACGGTCATGAGATCGGCAAGCACCTGACAAGGATGGTACCGGTCGGTGAGTCCATTGATGACCGGTACCGAGGCATGTGCAGCGAGCTCCTCCACCTCGCTTTGGGCAAAGGTCCGGATCATGATGCCATCCACCATGCGGGAAAGAACCCGTGCCGCGTCACAAACCGCTTCTCGTTTGCCGAGCCCCACCTCGCCATGGGTGATGTACATGGCATGGCCTCCCAGTTGCACGGCAGCGACCTCAAAACTCACTCGGGTTCGAAGGCTTGGCTTTGCGAAGAGCATGGCAAGGACCTTGCCCTTGAGGGAGTCGACCGTCCCTCCCCCTTTGTAGAGTGTCTTCATCTCGTGGGCCGCCTTCAGCAGGTCGGCAACGTCTTCCTTTGTCATGCGATCAATGGAAAGAAGATCCTTCTGCAACATTCAATCCTCCTGATATGGTCATGGTTTCAATTACGAACCCGCAAATGTATTGGTACCCGGGGAGAGATGCGAGGTTATCCCGGCGGGGCTCTCTTCTCAAGGATCCATTCTGCCGCCTCGCCCACGTCATGGGCGATGGCCGATGGTTGCACTACCCCCGGTCCGAGTTGCGCCATTGTGTCAGAACCGTGGCCCGTGCGGACAAGGAGAGACGTCCCGTGGATTTTCTCCACTGCCTGCAGGTCTGATAGGCTATCCCCAATCACTATGGATTGCACGAGATCGATACCAAGGTCTTCCTGCGCGGCAAGAAAAAGGCCGGGTTTTGGTTTTCTGCACGAACAGCCGTCATCAGGCTTATGCGGACAATAGTACACCGCTTCTATTCTTCCGCCGACTTCCTCTATTCTCTCCTCCATGATTCTGTGGATGAGTCGGATATCTTCATGGGTCGCAAGGCCCCGGCCGATACAGCTTTGATTGGTGACTACCACAATGCGGAATCCACTTCTTGTGAGTCGAGCAATGGCATCGAGAGCCCCGGGAAGGAATCGGAAATCCTCCCAAGAAGTGACGTATCCATTGTCCGGCGCCAGTTGATTGATGACACCATCCCTGTCGAGAAAGACCACCCGATCTCTGCTGGGCACAGGCTCTTGGGCGATGATGTCTCTCAGGGCGGCGGCCACGGCATGGCCGAGCACCAGGTGAACATCTTCTATTCTCTCCATGCAGTTATCCGAAACGATCACCGCGTGGTCGACCAATCGGGCCAGGCGCCCTCCATCATACCCTGTGAGGCCAACAGTAGTTGCGCCGGCTGACGCCGCATACTCGATGGCTTTGAGGACATTCGGCGAGTTGCCGCTTCCGCTGAGGGCAATCACGACGTCTCCCGGCTGGATGCACCCCGAGAGCTGCTCCACGAAAACCATGTCGTACGACGTGTCGTTTGCCCAGGCAGTCATGAGTGGTACGTTGTCGGTCAACGCGGTAACGCGAAAGCGCTTCTTGTCGGGTCTGACCGTTCCTTTGCCAAGGTCACAGGCAATGTGTGAAGCGGTGGCTGCCGATCCGCCATTTCCCATAAGAAAAACCTGGCGGCGGAGGGTTCGCGCCTTTGCCAATACCTCCACAAGTTGATCCACCTGTTCCCTGGGAAGTTCACTGAGTACGCGTTCCACCGCCTTGAGATAGGAATCTGTGCCCATGCTTCTCCTTACTCGACCCGCCTTCTGCGATAGGCGCCCAGTTGAAGGGCTATGGCCTGCAGCAGGATTGGGATCTGTTCCCTGTGCATAGTACCCATAGGTAGGGCTCCAAGAAGCGAGGATTTCACAAGCCTCGCAAGGAGCAGGCAAGAGATGAGCATACGATGAAAGAGCAGCGCGGTATTCCCGTAATGCTTTCTGATGAAACGGTGCTTGCCCTTGTAGAACTCCAAGACAAGCCCGCGCCCCCACAGTTTTCCCACTGTTTGGCTCCCGAAATGAACGATCTGGGCATGATGGAGAAACCAAGTCTCCCATCCCGCTTGTTTGAGGCGGTAACACCAGTCCGTTTCCTCATGGAAGATAGGGTAGCCCTCGTCTTTGAGGCCCACCAACTCCACGGCAGTTCGTCGTACAAGGATACACGCGCCGATCAGCCAATCGACTTCTGTGGTCTCGTCGTGGTCCCAGTATTCGAGAACCGTCCTCTTCCGCCAAGCATTTGGCGTTTTTCGCCAAGGGAAGAAGTGCTGCAGCACCAAGCGCCGGTTCGTCAGGAAGTTGCGACACGAAGGCTGGAGCGTTCCGTCGCCATTCAGTAGTTTCGGGCCGACGACACCAACCTTGGGGTGGTCATCGAGGAAGGTCACCAGGGCATCGATGGCCTCTTCATGACAGATCGTATCGGGATTGAGGCAGAGCAGATACTCGCCCGTGCTGGCGAGTGTTGCCTGGTTGGTTCCCCCGGTGAACCAGTTGTTGTAGTCGTTCTCAATAAGAAGCACCTTGGGGAACCGGTCGCGCACGGCCTCAACCGATCCGTCGGTAGATGCATTGTCGACCACGATGATCTCGTAGGGGATGGCACGTACGGTGGCGTAGATCGATTGGAGACACGCAAGAAGAAGCTCCTTGCTATTGGTATTCACGATGAGTATCGACAGTTTCAGTTTCGGTTCGCCATCCAGCGAAGGAAGTGTCCTCTCGTCGGTAAACAATGGGTGTCTCACTTCACCAGGCCAAAGCTCTCTTCCAACGGACAACACGCTCCCCCAGAGTTGGGTTGAAAGTGCAGTTCATGATGCTGCAGCCTCGGGCGCATTTCAGGATCTTGGTGCGGGCTGAAGCCGCGGTGGCGCTGACCCATTGATCGCGGAGGGGGCCTGCACCCCACTGACCAAAGGGTGGATGGTACGGGCAGAAGCGAAGATCGCCGCCAGGGCCGATCCCCAAGGTAGTGCTGCCGACACGACACGGGAGGAAGAGCCCCCGCTCCGGATTCTCGTAATAAACGGGGAGTGCATCCAGTTGTCTGGCGGGATTCATGACGGGGCATCCTTTGGTTTTTAACTGTTTCAGGCTCTCGACCAGAGGCTTTACGTCCTGGGGGTCGGTCAGTCTGAGCGGTGACTTTTCATACCAGGAGGGGTCGCGGGTGCGCTCGAACGGCTCCCCCAATGGTTGCACAGTGAAGCCGCCGATTCCCTGGTCGAATACCCATTGCGCAAGGGGTAAAAGATCGTGAATGTTGAAGCCCGTGATCACGGCGGCAACCCGCAGCCGGGGCCCCATGCCCCGCTGGAGGAGACCTCTCAACGCAGCCATGGCCTTGTGGTGCGTGCCCGGCAGGCCATGAATACGGTCATGGGGCTCCGGAGAGAGCGAGTCAATAGAGATGGTCAGCGATGCCAGGGGCCACGAGGCCACCTCTTTGATTCTGTGCGGCGGCAGGAGAGTACCGTTGGTGACAACCGAAGGCAAGAGACCAGCCTCGTGTGCTGCCAGAACGATGGCGCCAAGATCCGGGCGGAGGAATGGCTCACCGCCTGCAATGGAGACATGGGCCGGCGCCACCCAGGCTGCCGCCTCATTGATGATTGCCGTCCACTCATGGATCCCAAGTTCAGCCGTGGAATCCGCGCGCCAGAGGTCGCAGTACAAACATTTCGAGTTGCACCGCTTTGTGATGCCCAACGCCAGGTAGAGCGGGGGACCGAGAGGTGTAGTTCGGCGCGTAGAAAGGGTTGCCAGCAGATTCCTTTGCAGATGGAGTGCACCGGCTCGAAGCAACCGACCGCGGGAGACTTTAGTCACCGTATGTAGCCGATTGCCTTCAACTGCTGGATGAGCGCGTCGTCCGCACTGCCCTCCAGAATGCCCTCTTTTACAAAGGCGGCCCTGGCGCCATAGCCGGGAATCGAGATAACGGGGCTGTTCTCGAAGAACGCTTGCCTAAAGCCCTCGGCAAGTACTCTTCCTTCAAGATCCTCCGCCACCGGGAGGCCAAAGGCGGCCATGATCGTGGGAGTAACATCGTGGACCCGCGCATTCTCAAGGCGTGCGCCTCGTTGAAAGGGAGCTCCTTTGAGTATGACGATGCCTGCGGGCGCCATGGAATGATGCCCCGTGATCGACGGGCGCCACTTGTTCCAACGGGACAATGGAAAGACCTTTCCCGCGACATTCAAGGAATCATCGAGATCCACATGATTATTAAGAGTCAAGGCGAGATCCGCGCGTTCGAAGACATAGTAGACAAAGCCGCCTGTGGAATAGCTCTGTTCCGAATCACCCAGGATCCTCACCTCGTTGAAGAGAGGTCTCGAAGAGGCCCGTGTCTTGAGTGATTTGAGCTGTTCGGCCAACGTCTCCACCATCGCTGCCCGATCCTTCTCCTGGATTTTGCCGTGCGGCTCACGTCCCTGCACCGAGAGGTTGATGAGGCGCATCTGTCGAGACCCAGCCTTCACATAAGCCTTTGATCGTGCAAGATCCGGGCGCCTGTCCGCACCGCGGGTCGACCAGCCAAGGTCGACAAGCACGCCTTCGACATCGAAGAGATCGTTGACATACGCGTCCGAGTAGTAGCTTTCCATGCCATGGTCTGAAACGACAACAACCATAGCATGGCGACCGGCATGATCGAGGATCCTGCCGACGACCTCATCAATGAACTCGTAGTAGTGGGGAACAAGTTTTCCGAAGATCTCCAATTCTTTCTCGTCGATGTCGAAGCCTTCCGGCTTCCAGTATTTCCAGAATATGTGCTGGCAGATATCCATGTACCAGAAATACGGTGCAATGACTTCGACGGGTGGATCAGTATCCATCAGGTGATGCGTAATCAGCTCTGTGCGGTAGTCCAATGCCATTATTCGGCGGTATGCTTGGAGTTTCTCCTCGAGATCTTGGAAGTAACGTTTTACGTTTGGGGCAGTCCCCGTCCACCGCGTTCTTCCCTCTTCCACGTTTTGACGCCATGCATTGAACTCACCCCGCAACCTTCGAAACCAAGCCTTCTGCTCGGGCGGCAATCCTTGTTCAAGCAGACCCTGCCGGGCAAGTTTGTTGCGAAGATCCGTCGGGAATGTGGTCCGTTTGAGCCGGGGTTCATACACCTTGTCAGAAACCACATATCCAAGGATCTTTTCCGCGGGCCATGTTGCCCACCAGCCGATGAATGCACTCTGGATGCCGTAATCCGTGAAGAGGTTCCACAGCGCCTTGACCTCCCGCTCATCAGAGCTGATAGCGGCGAGCATCTCCTCCCCGGGTTTCCCTTCTCCTATCTGGAGCACGCGAAAAGCGATACCATGCTTGTCGGGAGACTGGCCGGTGGCAATAGTGGTCCAAATGGCTGGGGAAGCGGTGGGAATAAAAGTAGACAATGAGCCCGCGGCGCCCTCTCGAATGAGTCGAGAGAGGTTGGGGAGAAGCCCCTCCTCCAGAAGAGGTTCCATGGATACCCAGTTCGCTGCGTCAAGCCCCAGGATTACCAGGCGAGGGCCCTTCTTGTCGGAACAGGCGAGAAGCGAGAGCGCTGCGCATATCATCCAGAAGGCGGAAGATGATCCACGAAGCGCAGGAGTGGCTCCACCCTGGAAGCGACAGAGAACCCGGCGGATCTGTTCCTTCATTGAATTCTCCTTCTCAAAATCCCTTGGTCTTGTGGAGAACCCTGCCGAGCACTCTCCAGCCGGCTCTTCTTAGGTCATGGCTCAGAGGATGCGTGTGCCACCAGAGGGCATCGCATCCGGAACAGAGAGCAAGTGCGCTCCGATCATTCTTTACCACGTGTTGTCTTATTTTGTTCAATCGTTGACCGTTCCATACATCCATGAGCTGCTCTTGTCTGAGGTCACCAATTACCACCCTGCCGTTCAGATCTCCACAGCAGAGGAACACTCGTCCATCCCACGCCACGCTCATGCCCTGCCAGAGAGGCTGACAGGGATGATATCGCGTTCCTCGCGCAGCCGCGGCATCGCCGGAAAGCTGGCCGGCCCAGGAATGGGGGGCAAGGCGGAGAATCCGATCGGGGCCAGGCTCACCAAACAAGGCCTTTATCCTGTCTCGGTCCAGCGGTTTTCCCAATTCAGTGGGATGCTGTATGATTTGGAGGATAACCAAGGGAAAAGAAGAGCTTGTGTCTCGTTTTTGCGTCAGGAAGTCGTGGATGTGCGAAACCATCACATCAAGCTCGGCGCCGGGCTGGTTTTGACTGATTTCCTCATGAGTGAGGCCGTTCACGCTGAATGAGATTTCGTCGAGACCGGCGGAAATCAGGGCTTTGCTCTTCTCTCGGGTGAGAAGCATTGCATTGCTGTGAATCACGGTCCTGAGCTTCCGGATCTTGGCCATGGAGACCAGCTCATGGATCTTGGGATGAAGCAACGGTTCGCCTGCAAGAAAAAAGCGGATCTCCCGTACACCCGCGGAAGCAGCCTGATCAAGCACGCGTTGGGCCAGCGCAAGCTCGAGGAACCCCTGCGGTCGAGCCGATGAAGCCACGCACCAGATGCACGAAAGGTTGCACCGATTCGTCGGTTCCAAATTGAGGTAGTGGGGAGGAGACTTTCCAGGAAGCCTCTTCAGATACCAGGAGAAACGCCAGTTCACTGATCAGGGGTGTGTATGACGAGTGGAGTCTCGGACAAGGAAGTGTGCGTTAGTGCCAGTCGTGACACTGCATCCCCGCAATACACTGGAGGACATCCTGTATCGCGGACTCATCGGGAGGATTTCCTCCCATGCCCGTGATGCGGCACAAGAGGAGCTCGCCGTCGCCATGCCGGATCTGACTGACGGTGACCTGGGCCTGCGATGATAATTCTCGAATGCAGCTCGGGATACCCCGTCCCTGGGGCGAGACGATTGCCAACAGCGCCGAGATCACCTCTCCATGATGATTCTTGAGTCGTTCATCATAGATCACGGGCGAGGGATCGGGTTCGGTTCGCGCATCCAGTTCAGAGAGAGCCGACAGTCCAAGCCGAAGAAGGCGGACGATTTCATCCCGGCTCATGCTGAGCCGCGAGAAATCATCGATGGCGTAGTAGATCCTACTCACGATTCGTAGGTCATACCCGGAGAGCGCATCCTCGATTTCCTTGAGCTTCGTCATGTCACCGAGGCGCATTCCCTCATCGAAATCACGGAATTCCGAGAAGACCTCGTGAACCTGCTTTCGCAATGTGTGATAGATGTCCTCGGTATCCTTGAATTTGGTGAGATCAACATTGATGTTCATGACGAACAGACGCTGATCCCCCATGATCCTTGGACTCGATGACGAGACGACCTGGACACCGGGCAGTACCTGCAACAACTCTGGGAGGCGTATCGACGGTGCGGTTTGGCCGACGGGCGTAGAATAAACAAAGATCACCTTGAAACTCGCCACGGTCTTCTCGCGTGACGTGGGGGACATATATACTTGAGGGAGCCCGGTGGCTGCATGTTCTTTCAGGAGCAATGGTATGATTGCTCTGACATACTGCTCGAAGCCTCCCCTGGACTCGATTCTGTGTGCCCAGGCAACCCGCTGGCCCGAGAGCATTTCTTTGAGGCTGAGCTCGAGTTCTTTGACCTGGGCAACCGAAAGCTCCCGGCCTCCAGCCTGCCCAATTTCCAAGCGGACCAGGTTGAGTCCATCCTGGGTCGTAAACTCAATCAAATGGTATTGCTCATGGAACCCCAGGCGCTCACCCACGACCCGGAGCGTCTCTTCCACCGATATGTCCCGTACGAGGCCCACCACGGTGATACACGTTCTTGTTTCGTTTGCTGCCTGGCAGTTCTCTACTCGGATCACACCGAAACCACCGGATGCTCGCACCTTCTTGAGCAATCCATAGTTCGTGGTGATCTGATATGCCAGCACCGCCGGTGACCAGGCATGCATGTACTCATCTGTCCGTGCCGCAAAGAACTTTGTCGATTCTCCCATGGGCGCGATGATCTCTTGGAGCTCTTTGCCGCTGGAAAGCTTGGCCAATTCCTCAACCACTTTGCTCAGGAGCGCCAGCTTCTTCGCTTCCTTGGCGATGAGCAGCATTTTCGCACGCCTTCCAATGCTCAGGCTCAGCAACTCCGACTCAATGTCCTTGAGCTCCGCGGATATTTGCCGGAGCCCCTCATCCGATTCAATGCCGATTGCCATGATGAACACGCCCAGGTCTTGGTCGTTTTCCTGGAGAACCATGCCTTGGGCATAGTGGACATTCCAGCCGCGCTCGTGCACAATGCCAAGGCATGTCTCACCCATGCCAGGCCAGTCGTCGGATACCACGGTGATGGCACAGATTTTCCGGAAGCGGCAGGGAATTTTGGGCGGGAACAGGTCAATCTCCAGCGCAACGCCAGTCTTCTTGGTTCTCCAGGTATTGCATGCTCTGCGCAGCAGCGCCAATTCCTTGGCCTGGGGGAAGAATGCGCGGGCTTTCCGTATAGTCACCAGTTCGTCTCGATCCGGCCCCGGCGTCTCCGGACAGTGGGCTTGGTCTAGAAGCATCTCCTCCTCCTCATCTCCTATGGGATGGAGGCCGCAATTGGGGCACTGGAGTGATGGAACAATCGGTTGGAAGGGAAAAGGCTCTGCTCCTTCTTCTCCGAGATCCCTCTCCTAACATTCCATTCTCGGGAATCGTGTAATTTCCGAGCCCTCAAGCTATCCCACGCTTGAGGGCTTGTCCAGGACTAACCTGTACATTCTCGCATCTCATCTTTGTCCCGCCGTCGCGTATCCCGCGCAGTACGCGGAACTCGGGCGATGCCTATACCACGCCTCCGGTGGGCACGGCATGCCCCTACATGGGGGAGACCCAATCTGCGGCATATCTGTGTGCCATAACTACGAACTTATTTCTGCGCGAGTCCTAAGAAGCGATCAAGATTCTTGTTCAGTTGTTTTGCCAGGTCTTCGGGTGATATCCGGAAGATGCTTGCAATCGTTTCCACCACTCGGGGTATCCATGATGGTCGAGCTGGTTCGCCGTCGAACGGCACGGGGGCATCGGTCTCAACCAGCAACCGGTCGAGTATGGCATGGGCAACGACCTTGCGAGCTCCTGCATTGAAAAGCACTGCCGGGCCTGCCGAGATATAGATCCCTGGTCGGCGATTCACCTCGAGCAGCAATTTGACCGATTGAGTAAACCAGTGCAGAAGAACCGGCCGGCCGTATGTTTCTACATATCGAAACGCGGCGTTCATGGCAGGGCGCTGTGCACGGCGGGAATGGATGACCACGGGGAGGTCGGCCGCCGCCGCAACCTCGAACTGCTCGATGAGGATCTTCTTCTGTCGATCCTGTTGGACTGGAGTGGCGGCATGCAGGAAATCAAGGCCGATCTCACCGAGAAACGAGGCAGATTCTACATGCGCCTTGATGAAATCCAGCTCCGCCGCAACTGTTTTGTCATCCTGGCCTACCAATTCCGCCGGATGAATGCCCAACCCCGGGAGTACCACGCCCGGGAATTCACGAGCCAGCGCGAGGTTACGTTTCATGGAGGCCAGATCCTCGCTGTTGGAAAGGAAACGCTTCACACCGAGCTTCTTGGCGGCAGCGATCTCCTTTGGCGCATCTTCGAGTTGATCAAGATGGCAATGTGCGTCTGCGTAGACTGTTCTGCGAGCCATTCAGCCCTCCGGATCTCCTATGAAAATGAGTGTTCTCCGCAGCCACCTCGCGTCCCATAAGGAAGGGCTCCGGATGCAGGGGCAAGAACCAGAAATCGGAAATACTCCTCGACCCCGAATAGAGAGATCGCCAACAGGATACGACCTCACGTTCAGCAATTAAAGACAAACCGGTCTCCGGAAGCAAGTTCCGAAGACCGGCTTGGAGCGGTTCATTCGATTTTTGGGACTCCTCCCATGGTCGCATGTACCGGGAGGATACATCCACTTCAGACGAGAAAGAGGCCTCCCTTGCGAGGCTGGTCCTCACTCTCGCCTGTTGTTCCTCTTTCGGAGCAAAGCTTGGCTCAGGCCTCTGCCCGCGGGAACCGGAGGGTTAGCCTCTCTCTGCCAAACGTTGACGGCGAGCCTCTGCGAGACGCTCACCAAGCTTGTTGTCCAGTGCCGTCTTGCGACGCTGGGCAGAAAGCTGCTTGGCGACAAGGGGTTGTCTCTTGGTGAAGCCCCATTTGGCGCGGTAATCCGCGGGAGACACGCCGTGGGTCGCCAGATGTCTGGCCGTGAGCTGCTTGAACTTCATCCCGCACTCGAGACAGATGACGTGCGCGCGAGTAATCGATTTTTCCGGTCGAGCCCGAAGCTGCCCCAGTCCGCTAACGTCTTCCGGCTCCGTCTCCGCCAGCTTCTCTTTTCTCTGAACCTCCACCAATGAATCATACACTCTGTGGATGGAGTTTGAGAGTTCCTCCGGTGACATCCTGCCCGAAGCCGCCTGGGCTCCAACAATCTCCGCTGCCATTTCAACCATGGTCTTTGCCATATCATTTCCTCCTCAATAAGAGTGCTTGTGGCATCCGGACTGCCTGTGTCAATACGGGGGTTTCTTGCTCTCCATCTACATGAACATCAGACAGTCAATGTACGAAAAAAGATGATAGACGCCGAATCTATATGTCGATAGTTCCTCATGTCAAGAGCGGCTCATACTTCCACAGATTCATGACTACTGCAGGCAGGAGGTTCGCAGTATAGATCGACGGAATCTACTTTGGGTTCACGGGGGCGAGGAATCTTGTCCTACTTCGTTGTACAATTGCAGTCGTAGAACAACGAGACTGCGCGAGGCAGTCTTGTGTCCGTTTCATCGATGGGAGCCAGTCTTCCCTCATTCCATTCTCGCAATCGCCGCAATCACGCGGTGGAATCTCTCTTGTGAGAAGGGTGTCCGGGATAACCTATAACCCGCATTTCTCATCCCGCACCCAAAGCGTTGGGTGCGGGACAGCCACCGCCAACTCCACCGCTTCGCGACGAAAGCCGGTGAGAAGTCCGGGATAACCCTTTTGAAGATCATAAAGGGCCTTGCGATTCCTATGATGAGTGGCAAGTTTCCTCTGCATAGTCACCGGCGATCATGGCTGGTGACCGAGAATACGATTTTACTGTCCCGCGGGACGCGGGTTGCCGATTTGCAGACTTGTGAGGAATTGAACATCGCACGTCCAACATCGAACATACAATGGAAGAGCCCCTCTTCGACATTGGATGTTGGCATAGATGTAGGTGCGGAACATGGTGACAGGTGCATTTGGTAGACTGCGCGGCGGTCTCAGAAGGACAAGAGAGGTACTCGGTAGAGGGCTGGAACGGCTCCGCACTACACGAGGAGCCGAACGGGAGCATGCTCTTGAGGAGTTGGAGCAGCGCTTGATCGAGGCTGATGTGGGCGTGGAGGCGGCAGTCATCATTCGAGACAGGTTGGAAGAATACCTGCGCACGTCCCCCGGACCGTCTTTGGAAGAGCTTGTGGGGGTCATTAGAAAGCAGTTGCTCGATCTGATGCGCGCGCCTGTCCCTCCTCCCCTGGCGGAACCGGAGGAGCGCGTTGCACCCTATGTGGTCCTTATCGCAGGGGTGAACGGTTCAGGGAAGACCACGTCGCTGGGAAAACTCGCTCGCCACTATGCGAAAGAAGGTCACCGGGTCATGGTGGGCGCGGCGGACACCTTTCGCGCGGCGGCGGTGGAGCAGTTGGCCATCTGGGCACAGCGGGCCGGGGCGGATCTGGTGGCACAGAAGCCAGGCGCGGATCCGGCCAGCGTCGCCTTTGATGCAGTGACCGCGGCGAAGGCCCGTGGCCATTCGGTGGTATTGCTGGACACGGCTGGCCGGCAGCATACGAAAGTCAATCTCATGAACGAGCTTGCCAAGATTCGGCGTGTAGTGAACAAGGCCCACAGCGGCGCGCCGCACGAGTCCCTTCTGGTATTGGATGCCACGGTAGGACAGAACGCAGTTTCACAGGCACGGCTGTTTCATGAAGTCCTGGAGCTTGACGGCATTTTTCTTGCGAAAGTTGACGGGACGGCCAAGGGCGGTGTGGTTGTCCCTATCATTCGTGAACTTGGCCTCCCTGTTCGATGGCTTGGCGTGGGAGAGGGAATCGATGATATCGAGCCGTTTTCCCCCGAACGTTTCGTCGAGGCAATGCTGGCGCCGCAATGATCGCACAGTAGGGGGCAGACAGTGACCGGGAGCGGAAGCAACATGAATCGAATGTCCACGGTTGATATCGTGATCCCCGTATACAACGAAGAACGTGACCTTGAACAGAGCGTTCGGCGTGTGCTGTCACATGTGCAAACCCTCCCTCGTTTTCAATGGCGGGTGGTGGTGGCGGACAATGGATCCATAGATGGAACCCCCATGATCGCAGAGCGGTTGGCGGCCGAGTTCCCTCAGGTGAAGTACGTATGGATTCCTGAGAAGGGGCGGGGCCGCGCTTTGCGACAGGTATGGAGCGCCTCTGACGCGGATATTCTTTGCTACATGGATGTCGACCTGTCCACTGATCTTGAGGCGCTTGAAGAGCTCGTAGGATCACTGGAGGAGGGATACGACCTCTCCACCGGATGCCGGCTGCACCCAGCCGCGGAGATAGAACGGTCCCCGGCCCGGGAGATTCTTTCGCGGGGGTACAACCTGCTTCTTCGAATCTGCCTCAATGTGCATTTCCGCGACGCGCAGTGTGGTTTCAAAGCTGCCACCAGGGATTTCGTGACGGAGGTTGTGCCGCGGATACAGGGGACCAAGTGGTTCTTCGACACGGAGATGCTGGTATTGGCGGAGAAGAATGGCTATCGCCTCAAGGAGATCCCGGTGAAGTGGGTGGAGGATCCGAGGAGTACCGTTCGAATCAAGGCTGCAGTGTCCGAAGATATCCATGGCATTCTCCGGCTGAGATTCTCCAAGCTGCGCTTCAGGCGATAGCGTGGCGGTGAACCGCCTGAGCGCCGTCCTGGCAAGCCACGTCGCCCTGGGGCTGGCGTACGCGTGCTCACGCTACGTCCCTTTCGGCATCCCCACCGCCATCTTGATCCCCGGTTTGGTTTTGCTGTTCCCCGGGTTGCTGTTCATCAAACTGCCCCGCCGCTTGTCGTGGGCATATTGGGCCGAAGCGGCTGCGGTCAGCAGTGGTATTCTGCTCCTGGGGTTGATCGGTGCACGGCTCTCGGATCTCCATCTATGCTCTTGGCATGCGTGGGTCTTCTTATGGTTTCTGCTGCTGGTGGCCACGGTTGCCCGGCCAGGACATGTGGGGCAACTCGGCAGTCGATTGATCCACGCCCTTGTTGGTCTCGACAGAAGGGTGCTGGCGCTTTTTGCCGCGGGTCTCCTGGTGACGTATGCCTCGGCCATGTGGATCGTTCCTCCGCAGCAGGATCAAGACATGGTGATCGCGAATCCCACATATGGGTACCTTCAGCACGGGAAACCATATGGAACCGAGACGCACTTCGCTTTCATCTTCTCCAAGCCGCCGCTGTATCATCTCCAGGCAGGGGCATGTCTCTTGCTCCTGGACTGGCTTGAACCGGCATACTTCTACTGGCAGAGCGGCAGAATAGTCGAGCTCCGTGATGAGGCACATTGGGCGATCAAGAGGTTTCGCAAGAGGGATGTCGAGTGTTTTGATATGAATCTTGGTCTGGTACGGGCAACGCGCCTTCTGCCGATCCTCTATGGGGCCATCGCACCGCTGCTCCTCTCTCATCTTGCCTTGACATTGGGCGCTTCGGCCACCTTGGCATTGGGCGCAGGATTTGTCTATCTGACACTCCCGGAAGTGGTGATTCGGGCCGGGTATGCCGGGTTCACGGCGCCGAGTACGGTCCTCTTGGCCCTTTCGGCCCTGCTGCTTTTAGGGCGCGAAGGTCGCTCTTCCAGAGCGCTGCTGTTCACCGGCATGCTTTTGGCTCTCACGAACCAGAAGATGCTCTTCGTGCCTGCGCTCTATGCCGTCTATCTTGTGATCCAGGGAAAGACCGGTCTTTTCCGGGCGTTAAGACAACCCTGGCTCCGGGGCGCTGCCATGGGCACGGCACTCTGGTGGACATACGGTGCGCTCGTGGACTGGTCCACCTTCCTCCGAGATCATGTCTATTACGATTTCCGAGACCGGTTCTTGTTCCAGGATCTCTCACTGGGGAGCGCTGGCGGGGCATGGTATCCGGGAATCGGTGGACTGTGGGCGGAATGGGCGAGGAATCTCACACCGCCACTCTTGCTGCTTGGAGTGGTCGGAGTACTCTGGGGTGTGTGGAAAGGCGGACGACTTCGTTTTCTCTCCCTCTGGGCGGTGCTGGGGTGGGTCCTCGCTTCGGTGACGGATTGGCGGCAAACAAAGCACCTCATGCTTACCATAGTTCCCATGACGGGGGTCGCCGCTTCAATGCTCAGTCACCTGGGGAAGCGCATGAGACGAGTGATCGGGGTTGTGGTTGCCCTCGCTATTGCCTACAATTTGTACGTGATTGTCAGGCTATGGAACAATTTCGATTGGTTGTCACCCAGCACGATATGGTGAGCGCGATGAAGTCTTTCGGCATTCCGAGATGGTGGCTCGTGCCTGCAGGCGCCCTACGGCTGCTTCTCATGGGCATCGGCTTCCACGGGGATCTCTACTCCATCTACTGGCGAGCTCATGAAGCGGTGTACCATGGAAAGGCTATCGAGCACAATCAGTTTCTTGCGCACATCGTGCATGTTGTGTGGCTCTGGCTGCTTCGTTTGGCCCATCTTATCCCTGAGAGTCTCTGGATCCAGCCCTTTGACTATGAGACAGGCTGGAGGGCTCTTGCCGGCCATCCTCATGCGTGGGTCTTCTTGATACTGCTGAAGGTCCCCTACCTTTTTGCCGAACTGGCCGCGCTCTACGTGCTCTTGCTGATGGTGGCGCCTGATTCGAGGAAATCGTTGGCTCTCTACTGGCTTTTCAACCCACTCATCCTTTACGGCGTACACCTGTATGGAAGGTATGAGAGCTTCCCGGTACTTCTCATTCTCCTTTGCATTCTTGCGCTTTCACGTGGGCGGCCCATGCTCGGATTGATAGCTCTTGTTTTCGCTACACTGCTTCGATTCTACGCCGTCCTTCTCGTGCCGCTCTACCTATGGCTCGTGCCGTCGGGGAAGAGAGAGCGGCTCTCTCTGTGTGCCATGGTGGTTATTCCTCTCGCCGCGGTGCTGGTTCTGCAGTTTCTACAGGCGAGCTCATGGGCGGCGTTCCGGGACAGCGCGGAACTGTTGAGTCTGCTTACCATGCCGCACAGGAAATTCCTGTTCGCGGCGTATGTGCCATTGCTGCAGGCAGACGTCATCTACCTCTTTCCGCTGGGCGTAGCCCTTCTTTATCTGACTTCTATTGATGCCTCTCGTCCTGCCGGAGCAAATGATATGTGGCGATGGGGCGCGTGGCTGATGTACTGGTTTTTCGCATCCACCTATTTCCACCCCCAGTGGATCGTGTGGGCAGTACCCTTTCTTGCGCTTCAGCGGGTATCGAGGAATCGGGTAGTTCCCTTGACGTGGCTCATGGCGGTCTGCGTGATGTTCTATACCTTCCAGTTCGATCGCGAAGCATCGGTCCTGCTTTTCTCCGTGCTCTCACCTTCTAGGTTTGATAGTTGGCCTCATCCCATGGAACTCCTGGATAGGCTCAAGCTTGGCGGGGTACTGGTGGGTGCATTCCGTACCGTGCTTACCGCATGCCTTCTTCATCTCGCCTGGTTAGCCAGGCATGATGAGCCGCTCCCAAAGAGAAGCTCGATCCATGACTGATTCCCGCTTCCAGGAGGACTGCAATGCACTGGAGAGGTGATGCCGCGACGAGGAAGATCCTTCCTGGTCTGCTTCTTCTTCTGCCATTTGTGTTGGGCGCCGCATGGATCATATCTCTTCCACCGGGCCATGGACCCGATGAAGAGGCTCACGTCGGTTATGTGAAGGTGCTTGTAGAAGAACGCTCCTTTCCAGTGCTTAGCTTTTCATCTCAAGTCGGATCGGCGGAGGGGCATCAACCACCCCTCTACT
Source organism: Candidatus Fermentibacterota bacterium (assembly GCA_030620115.1). GTDB lineage: Bacteria > JAFGKV01 > JAFGKV01 > JAFGKV01 > JAFGKV01 > JAUXFG01. Next base: position 7,521 of record JAUXFG010000015.1, on the reverse strand, counting down.
ACATGATTGCCGCCCTGGCGTCTCCTGTCTTGGGGCTTGGTTGGGGATTACGATGGCTCTCCCTTCTCATGGGTTTTGGAAGTGTATTGGCATACTACGGTATCGCCCTCAGGCTTTTTCCGGGGCGCAGGCTCGAGGCCGCGAGCATGGCAGCCACTGCGGGGCTGTTACCCATGTTCTCCTACCTTTCGGCGACTGTCAATAATGGCGCCATGGTGCAGCTCGCCGTGGCGGTTGTCCTGTATCTTGGCGTGGAGCCTCGGAGGTGGCGTGGCGCTCGCTCGTGGTGGATGGGCGGATTCGTAGCCGCTGCAGTGCTGAGCAAGCTCTCAGGGCTGTTTCTTATTCCATACCTCCTCATCGCGTGGATGCGGCTTCTCACTGAGAAAAGGTTGTCGTTGGAGGAAGTGATCCGGCTTTCGGGACGCCTTTTCCTGGTCCTGCTTCTTTTGACAGGATGGTGGTTCTGGCGAAACTGGCTTCTCTACGGAGATCCGCTGGGTTGGCAGCAGCAGATGGCTTCCGCCATGGCGCTGGTGCGAAGGGCTCGCATCACACCGGAGTATCTCTACGCCGTGGCGGTGGAGTTATGGCGATCGTTCTGGGCGGCGTTTGGGCCGGCCGCCCGCCAGACAGCGTCCCCATCCGTGTATATCCTCTTGGCCATGACTGTGGCCCCGGGCGTTGCCGGTTTGATGGCGGCTCGCTGGTCGAGCCGGTACGGTCGATTGGCGGGGGCGCTTCTGGGTGGTGGAGTCGTGGCCTTCTTGGGTTGGCCCTTGGCGGTGCCGTGGTTCAGCGCGTGGTCACCCTTGGTGAGCGGGTTTCTCGCGAAGCTCTTGTTGGCGCTTGCCGTGGCGGCGCTTCTTGTACCAGCTGTTGCGAAGATCCGGTGGCAACTCCCTGGGGCCATCAGGCGAGAGATCGGCCTTCTTGGGTTGGCGTTCTTCCTTCTCCTCGTGGGCGTGTACCGGTATAACATTGATTTTCCGCATCCACAGGGCCGGTTTCTCATGCCGTGCGTTGCACCGATTGTCTACCTGCTGCAATTGGGGTGGATCGCACTCCTCGGATGGAATAGGAGATCGATTCCTTTGGGCGGCGGGCTTCTTCTGGCGCTGGCGGCCAACGTGCTTTCGCTCATTCATTATGCCCACTAGCTGTCTTCAATAGGTTGGAGACTTGACAAACGAGTCAAGTTTACAGCGACGTTTGTGGGTTAGCTGCGAGGTGATGCTTGATCCTGCTTGCGGGAAGGGGGTATCCAGCATCCAGCATCAAGCATCAAGCAACCGGTATCGCTGCGCCTCGATCAATGGGCTATGGCATCATCGCTCGTCGGTCCAAGGCGCAGCTTCGCTAGCACAGGAGGGGATGTAGACGATGCGGGATGGGGTACGCCGGGGAATCCCGAAAGGGACTTGGGCCATCCTGGCAGCCGGAGGGATGGGCATCCGCCTGGGACAGGCCACGCCGAAACAGTTCAGGGAGCTAGGCGGAAAGCCGCTCTACTCATTTGCATTGGAATCGTTCTTGGCAGCAGGTGTCCACGGTGTAGTGGTGGTAGTGCCCCAGGCATGTGTGGGGGCTGTCCGACGATCAGTCCCCACACAGACGGGCAGTACGATAGTGGTGTGTCAAGGAGGAGCACGGAGGCGAGATTCCGTGGCCGCGGGGCTGCGACATGTCCCCGCCGAGACCCGTATTGTGGTGGTGCATGACGCCGCGCGACCTTTTCTTCCACTCTCGGTATTGAGAGCCGTGGCGTGGGCAGCGGCGGAATCATCGGCATCGCTGGCCGTTCTCCCCGTGGTGGATACTCTCAAGAGAAGCAGCAGTGGCACCATGGTGGAGAGAACGGTCGATCGATCCGTTCTGTATCGGGCACAGACACCCCAGGCATTTTCTAGGGAGCTTCTCCAGCGCGTCCTCGATGCGCCCGAGACAGAAGGAGCCTCGCCCACTGATGAAGCGGTTGGCGCGGAACTCCTGGGAGCCCCACCCTGTATGGTGAAGGGAAGCGTATTCTGTTTCAAGATTACGACGCAGGATGATTTGGATATGGCGCGAGCCTTGGCCCCATGGCTGACCGCTAGGAGGAATGAGGATGAGGATTGGTCTTGGTTATGATGTCCACGCATTCGTTGCAGGCCGGGCCTTTTTTCTCGGGGGGATCAAGCTGGATTACCCCAAAGGCCTTCAGGGACATTCCGATGGGGACGTGCTCTGCCATGCCATAGCGGATGCGGTCCTCGGCGCTGCCGCGCATGGAGATATCGGCGAGCATTTCCCGCCCAATGATCCGAAATGGAAGGGCGTACGCGGCCCCACACTTCTGAGCCATGTGCAAAGGTTGGTCGCGGCACGGGGCTTGTCCATCAGGCAGGTAGACGCCACCGTCATCTTGGAGGAACCCAAAATCGCACCCTTTCGTGAGGCCATGCGTGCCGAGATTTCTTCAGCGCTTGGTATTGAGAGAGAATCCGTTTCAGTAAAAGCAACCACACAGGAAGGATTAGGGGCCATCGGAAGAGGAGAGGGCGCGGCGGCCATTGCTGTTGCCATTGTTGAATAGTGCAGGATCAGGTTCTTCGGTTCATAGATAGCATTCCTCTCGATCATATCTACTACATCCTATTCATCTCTTCATTTGTTGAGACAATATTCCCTCCTTATCCAGGAGATACGGTAATCGTGTTCTGCAGTTTTGCCGCTGCCAGGCAGCAGCGCGCGCTTGTTTTTGTTCTGGTGCTTTCAATCCTCGGGAGCTATCTCGGGGCACTCCTGTTGTGGGCTCTCGGCCGTACGTGGGCTGATACCCCCCGTAGTGGATTCATGGGCTGGCTGTCCCGATCGAGTTCCATGGATCGGGCGCGATCCCTGGTTCGAGAACGGGGTACTATTATCGTGATCCTCTCTCGGTTCATACCAGGCGTTCGATCTTTGATCATCCTGGCCGCCGGGCTTGCCCGGATGCGGTTCGGCCGGGCTGCATGGGCCGTGGCGATAGCCGTCATCATGTGGCAGACCATACTTGTGGCTGGTGGTTACTCCGTGGGGATGTACTGGCTTGAGGTCATTTCATTCATCAGCAAGGCGGGTTTGGCGCTGGCCGCGCTGGCGCTGATATTCATCTACCTGACCTGGCGCAGATCACGCGCTCGGCGTACCACAGCCACGGGGGACCACCCGAGGTCCCCATAAACCATTACCCACAATCATGCTGCTCAACAGATGAGGTGACGATGATAGATGTGAAGGATCTTCACAAGCGATTCGGTGAAGTTGAGGCGCTCCACGGGGTGAATTTTTGTGTACAGCGACATGAGATCCTCGGCTTCCTCGGACCGAACGCTGCAGGCAAAACGACCACCATGCGGATCTTGACAGGGTTTCTTTCCCCAGACGAGGGAAGCGTATCAGTGGCAGGGTATCATATACCCGGGCAGTCAATGGATGTGAGGCGCTCAATCGGGTATCTCCCAGAGAATGTGACATTGTACACGGAGATGACGGCCAGGGCATTCCTCGAATATATGGCGGCACTCAAGGAGGTGCCCAAGGAGAGGCGACATGCCGCTCTTGATTCGGTGATCGAGCGATGTGAAATCGGCTCTGTACAACATCGGCTTATCAAAGGGCTTTCCAAGGGGTACCGGCAACGAATCGGACTCGCCCAGGCCATTGTGCATGATCCAAAGGTCGTGATTCTGGATGAACCCACGGTCGGCCTTGATCCCAAACAGATCCACGAAGTGAGGAAGCTCATCAAAGAGCTTGGTCGAGATCACACGGTCATACTGTGCTCGCACATATTGTCGGAAGTCGGCGCCACATGCGACAGGATCGCGATCATCCATCAAGGCACGGTGGTGGCCCAAGATACGACCCAAGGTCTGATCTCGAGGATGGAGGGTGCACTTCCCGTGAAGCTGGAGGTTCGGGGCCCTGAGGATGACGTACGCGCTTTCCTCAACGCGCTCCAGAATACGGAGTTGGTCACTCTCACCGCAGATGACCAAGGGATAAATGTCGCCGAGCTGCGTATCCCTGCCGAGCCGCTCTTTCGGGAACGGCTGGTCCAGGCCATAGTGGAACAGGGCTGGGGCCTGAGGAGTCTCTTGCCCAGCGGAACCAGCCTGGAGGATGTATTCTTGGAACTCACCCGGGAGGAGCGGCAATGAGTAAGATTGGTACAATCTTCTTGAAGGAGTTCAAGGGATACTTCCTTTCCCCTATGGCCTATGTGATCATCACGGTCTTTCTTCTCATCGGGGGCTTTTTCTTCTACGTCATGATCTCGCATTTCAGCATGGTATCGTTCCAACTGGCACAGTATGGGTATCCCGAGAGCGAGATAAACATCAATGACATGGTTTTGCGCCCGTTCTCCATGAATCTCAGCCTGATCCTGCTCATGGTGATTCCTATGATTACCATGAGACTCGTGGCAGAGGAACGGAAAAGCGGCACGGCAGAGCTTCTTCTCACCGCGCCGGTTTCCCCGTGGCATGTGATTTTGGGCAAGTTCCTGGCTGCCGTGGGCATGATTGGCGTGCTCGCGCTTCTCTCCTTTGCGTATCCCCTCATTTGCCTGCTCATCGGCGACCCCGACCCAGGGCCCATGCTGACCTCGGTACTAGGGCTTTTTCTCTTGGGGTCGGCATTTGTCTCTTGTGGACTCTTGGCTTCAGCAGCAAGTGAGAACCAGATCGTGGCAGCCGTGGCCACCTTTGGTTTCCTTCTCCTCCTATGGGTGGTGAACTGGGCATCGATTGTGACGGAGGGTACTCTCTCCAACGTGCTTGAGTACCTCTCGGTGCTCTCTCATTACGAGGAGTTTGCCAAAGGAATCATTGATACCAAACACATTGTTTTCTTGCTGAGTCTGATCTTTTTCCCTCTCTTTCTGTCTGCCCAGCTTCTGGCAGCGCGGCATGGGAGGTAGGCGATGAGAAAGATTGCAAGATACGTATCGGTGATTGGTGTGGTGGCGTTGGCAGTGGGCCTCCTCCTCTCCATGATTCCATCGGTATCGAGTTCGGTCCCGGATCTGCTGGTGATTCTTGGGGTTGTTTTTTTGGTCGCGTGGCCGCTTTCCTCTCTTCTGACGCTCAAAAGGAGCCAAGCCCGCGTTTTCTTCGGCAGCGCAACCCTGGGAATGGGTATGCTGCTGGTTCTTGTCATTCTTGTTCTGCTCAATGTGCTCGGTGCCCGCTACACATTACGATGGGATGTCACCCGCTCAGGACGGTTCAGCCTTTCCCAACAGACGAAGCGAGTACTCGCTTCCTTGCCAGAGAAAGTGCAGGTACTGGCCTTTTTCCCTGAAGGTGAAGGCCAGGATGCCAGAGACCTCCTCACCGAGTATGCCGCTTCGTCCAGGCGATTCTTCTTCCAGTTCACCGATCCGGATAGACATCCCGAAAAGGCTCTGGAGTACAAGATTCGTGATTACGGCGCCATGGTCTTCACCATGGGTACGCGGCACGAACGCGTGACCTCGGCCACGGAGAACGATTTCACGTCGGCACTGGCACGTCTCATGAGTGAAGAAACCACATGGGTGAGATTCCTTACCGGGCATGGGGAGCGGCGCGTTGAGGAAGAAGATAAGGAGGGGCTCAGCCAGCTTGCCGCGTTATTGCAGGATGAGGGCTACCGCACGGAAGAGACACTGCTGCTGAGAGACGGGCTGCCGTCCGTCAGCGACGTTCTTCTCATCGCAGGCGCTACCACGCCATTGCTTCCCACAGAAATGGATAGCTTGCTCGCTTTCGTGCGTCGGGGCGGCAACCTGTTCGTATGTCTGGAGCCACATCCGGGACCCGGCCTGGAAGGACTTCTCCGACCATGGGGCGTGGAACCCCGAAGCGACGTCATTCTGGATGCCAGCGGTATCGGCAGCTTGTTTGGCATGAGTGAGGTGGTCCCGCTGGTTGCCCATTATGAGGAAAACCACGCCATTACACAACATTTCTCGGCGGCGACCTTTTTTCCTCTCTGTCGGTCACTCTCTCTGGCTGATTCCCTGCCCCAGGGTATCGAAGCCACGTGCATCGCCACTACAAGCGAAGCGAGTTGGGGCGAGACAGGCTCTCTGGACGCGCCTGAGATCTCCTTCGAGCCGGGCATGGACACGGAAGGACCTCTCTGTGTTTTGGCCGCCATCAGTTGGGACCGTTCTGATCTCGGGGATACCTCATCGGCAATTCCTGGACGGATGGTGGTTGCAGGCGATATCGATTTCGCTTCCAACGGCTTCTTGCGCATATCCGCCAATGGGGATCTCTTCATGAACTGTCTCTCATGGCTTGCGCAACGAGAGGAGCTCATCGGAATCCGCCCAAAGGAAGTCCGGGGAGGAGCGATGATGCTGAGCGCTCAGGCGGCCAGGAGCATCTTCTATCTGGTGGTCCTGGTGATGCCGGGCGCAGTTCTACTGCCGGGGCTCATCGTCTGGTTGCGGAGGAGGTAGCGCGAGGTGAGTGGTCGTGCCTTGATGATCCTACTGCTAATCACGCTTGCTCTCGCTGTCCTGATACATGTGGGACAGCTCGTCGACCGGGAGCCACAGACGGAAGAGAACAGGCTGCTTCAGTTCTCACGAGCAGATGTCGAAACCCTGCAGATCGCACGCTCCGACGAGACGGTCCGCGCGGCCCGCAAGGGAGGCGGCTGGGAGATCGTCTCCCCTCTCCATGACCTGGCGGATCACGCAGCCATTGATGAACTCCTCTCCGGCTTGGAGGAGATCAGCGCCCAGCGATCGTTTGATGCTGAGGGAGATCTCTCCAACTACGGTCTCGATCCCCCGGCCTTGGAGATCACGCTGGCCGGTGATGCGTTGCCACACACGGTGCTGCGAATCGGCCGCACCAACCCGGCCGGAGATTCCAGGTATGCACAGACAGAAGACCGCGGTTCCATCTTGCTCATTGGGGGCTCCATCTTCAGGACTGTGGACAAAGGGTTGGGCCAGCTGAGAAGTAGACGGCTCCTTTGCATGGAGAGAAGCGACGTGTCCCTGGTGGAGCACCATGCGGGCAACGATACGATCAGGTTCGTCCGGTGTGAAAATGATTGGTGGCTAACGGCTCCTCTGCATGCACGCGCCGACGCCGAGAAGGTGTCCTCCTTATTGCGGAAACTCCAGGAGCCGGTGGTGACAGGATTCTCTCCGGGGGAGATGGGATCGGTGGGCGGTAGCCCGGAGACTTCGTGGATCTTCCGGCGCAGCAGCACCGATCCTGGGGAGACCTTGCGGGTCCATGAACAAGATCCCGCCCATGTGGTGGCCCGGAATAGTGTCAGGGACTTCGTCATGGCTATAGATCCCGATCTTCTCTCGTTGCCGGCTCGGGGTATCGATGTCTGGCGGGATCGGCATCTGCTTCCTTTCTACTCATACAGTGTTGATCGGGTGAGCGCGATGAAACCGGGAAAGGGCCATGTGGATTTCGTCCGGCGTGACGGGGCGTGGTTTGTGGGTTCAGAAAAGGCAGCCTCTGCCAAAGTGAT
>JAUXFG010000085.1 GCA_030620115.1 Candidatus Fermentibacterota bacterium | reverse complement strand
GTGGACCTCCCTGCACCATCAGGGATGCCTTCTTTTCGTGGCGAATCTCACTCCGTCATGGCAGGAAGGATGTATTCATCCCTCGGTACCCGGAGGAAAAACCATGCCCGCCTCAGTGAAGGACGTGCTATCCGGCGGCACCAGCCTCCGGCCAGGAGTGAGCTGTACGCGCGTAGCCCTTCCCTTTCGACTCCCTCCATGGGGCTTCCGTCTCGTAGAGATCTCCTCCGATCATACAGAACCCTCGAGTAGCCCGCAGGTCAAAAGCTGAGGGACGATCCTTCAAGAAGCCCAATAGAAAAGCGGGCCAAGATATTCACCATGGCCCGCCTTGAGGAAGTTCAGAGAACTTTGTTAGTCACCCATTTTAAAAATAACGCCGGCCGAAATAAAGAAATAGTCATGGCCGCCGATCGCGTACTTGGCCTCGGCGAACCCGGTCATACTCGGGGAAAGGGCTTTTTCCACGCCACCGGCGAGATGGATGCCTAGATCCATGTCCGAATCTGATGTGTCATAAGTCTGACCAAGGTAATCTATCGACTCCCCCGAAATCTTCCCATAATGGAGGGCCAGCCCTCCGCCGGCGTATGGTTTAATATCGCCACCGGCCGGGAAAAGGTACTTGGCCATAGCGCCAAAAGCGATCTCCGTGTACTTCCATTCATAAATACCAATATCGTAGCTGTTGGTCCAGAAATCGATAAATGCGTCGAAACCAATAATGGGCGAGAGCGATCCCAGCTTTGCAACAGCACCAAAGCCGATCGTGTTGTCAGCCTCGTCAGGCATCACAAATCCCAGCCTGCCGCCAATGCCCTTCAGGCCGATATCCGCCGCATCAGCTCCTGAAGCAAAAACGACCATCAGACCTATCGCCGTCAAGACGGCAATCTTTCTCTGGAGTCTCACTTAGGTCCTCCCTTTTCTGTCCATATGGGGACATCATGCGTGATCATGAGGCCACGCGAGTTTGAGTCAGGTACAAGACCCGTCACTTGATGAGCCTTGTAACAAAATGTGGCAAGAAGCTATCGCAAGCGGCCAAACAAATCAAGGATCGATCATCGTATCGAGAAGGAATCCTGGCCCGTCTTCAGTAGGGGCATCCGCCAGCCGGCGGACCGTGCCCGCCGGAGGCGTCAAAATGCGCAGTCCACATGAGTATGAGCCGTGGCGGCCTTGACGCTAGGCTTCAGGGAATCAACATTACACGTTCATGTCATGCGCCAATTCTGCATCTCCAAGGAGGAGAAAAATGCGGCTTTACATAATCTTGTCCATGCTGGTGGTGGTGATCACTGCCGCATATGCCCAACAGGCGGCGGACCTTTTGCCCTACGATGATCAGATTCCCGGCTGGGTGAAAAATGGTCCGCCTCAGACGGCACAGACCGAAGAGGAGCTCTTCGGCCTCATCAATGGTGCTGCGCCCCCTTACATCGAGAATGGATTTGTTGAATGCGTGTTCCAGGATTACCTCGGAGAGATCGCGCAGGAAGAGGCAGCTCTCACGGCTCGCGTGTTCGATCAGGGAACGGCCGAGAATGCGCAGATAATTTACCAGATCGTAGGCACCGGACTCGAGACGGACTGGGATGGCGCCGGATCCGAGGCACGCATCAACTATAATCTTCCGTTCAACTTCACCTTGGAATTCTGGCGAAATCGCTTCTACGTCTACCTGGTCATCGATCGCGAGGCTGACTCGCTTCAAGCTCTTCAAACAATACAGGCATTTGCGGTCACCATGGACGACGTGGCCGTTCCTGTTGAGCTTCAGACTCTGCATGCCTACCGGCGTGGTGATGTTGCAGTCATTGCATGGAAGACAGCCTCGGAATCCGACTGTTTCGGCTTCAAGGTATTGCGGGCGCAATTCCCTGAAGAAGCTCAAGCCCAGGCGATCTCCGAGATGATTCCCGGCGGAGGAACCACATCGTCCCCGCGGGACTATCGATTCATTGACCCTGCGCCGCCCCTAGAGGGTATCCTCTACTACTGGCTGCAAGAGATCTCCCTGTCCGGTGCGGTACAGCTTTTCGGCCCCGCCCAGGCCGCTGCCGGCAATGAAGCCGGAAGCTGGGGGAGAATCAAGTCCGAGTTCGCGTCGGATGGATAATGTATTGATCAAGGATCGTGTATGTATTATGACGCAGCCATCCCGACATCCATAGACCCTGAACCCTAAACCCTGAACCCTGAGAACATATTTCATGTCCAACCATTCCCACCAGCAAGAAAAAAAGCTCGTTGCCAGCAACAGGAAGGCATATCGGGACTTCTTTCTCCTCGAGCGCTTCGAGGCAGGTCTCGTACTCCAGGGTACGGAGGTGAAATCCTTGCGGTGCGGCAGAACAGGAATGACCGATAGCTACGCCACAGTCGACAATGGAGAGGCATTCATTCACAATCTCTACATACCTCCCTATGACCGTGGCAACCGCTTCAATCACAATCCCAAACGCACCAGGAAACTCCTCCTCCACAAACGGCAAATCCAAAGGCTCCATGGCCTCATCAGCGAGAAAGGCTTTACCATTGTACCGCTCTCGGTGTATTTCCTGAGAGGTAGAGCAAAGGTGGAACTTGCCGTAGCCAAGGGGAAGCGCATGTACGATAAGCGTCAAGCGGTGGCAAAGGCCGCGGCAAAACGTGAGATAGAACGGGAGATGAAGATAAGATGAGATGGGCAGTGCTTGTGATGGTATTGTTTCTCCTCTCTACGGCAGCACCTGCCATGGAGGTGACCTATCTTGACGGGAGACCGGCACGAAGTCTCGAACCGTTGACGGCTGACTCGCTTCTCTATTACCGCTTCGATGAGATTGTTTCCGTGCTGGGGGGCTCATGGTCGTGGATCCCTCTGCGGCGCCGCGCCACCCTTCGAGTGGAGCAAGATTCAGTGGCGGTTACTGTGGACAGCCCATTCTTCGTCGTCAACAGCCATGGTCTCCACATGACCTCGCCGGTACTCTACCGGAGGGGTCTGGTCTGGGTCCCCGGGGAGTTCCTATTGCTGACCTGCCGTCGGCTCGAGAGTATCGAGATACAATGGATCCATGAAGCCGACAGCCTGGTGATCGGGCACCGCGACGGCGACATTCATATTGCCAGCCTACGTCAGGACAGCCTGGAAACCAGTCTGGGGCTTGTGCTCCCCTCACAAGCCTCATGGACCATCTCACCCGTGTCGGGAGATTCATGTACCGTGACCATACTCGACGCGATCCTGTCTTTGGATGAGATCGACACGTTGAAGACAAAGGCGCCGCTACGGAGGATCACGGCACAGCAACTACTGGGCAGAGCATATCTTACCCTCCATTTCACCACGACAGAGATCTCCGTTCACGCGAGTCAGCCCTCCGGAGGAGGTCTTCTGACCATCACCGTCGAAGAGATGGCCGAAAATGCGGCTCCCCTGTCTACCCGGGATCCCTCTGGTCCCATTCGCACGGTGGTGATCGACCCGGGTCATGGTGGTGAAGATCATGGAACACGATCGCCCCAAGGCATAGAGGAGAAGGACGTTGCCCTCTCACTGGCGAAAATCCTGGCCAAACTCCTTCGAAGACGGCTGCCTGAAGCGGAAGTGCTCTTGACCAGGCAGGATGACATCGGCATCCCGCTCCGGAAGCGTGCGGAATCCGCCAACCATTGGGGCGGCGATCTTTTCATCAGCCTCCACTGCAACTCTTCATTCAATCGGTCTGCCAAAGGATTTCAGGTCTTCTTCCTCTCCCCCGCGGTGACTGATCAAGCCCGGGCCGTGGCTGCCATGGAAAACGCCGTGATCGTTCTGCCGGAACCTGAGCCCGGCTTCCCGGATACCAGCCTCGCCTTCTCCTTGTGGGACATGGTTCAGAATGCCTATCTCAGCGCCTCCAATGACCTAGCCCGGGCGATTACCGATGCGGCGAGAAGCCGACTCGATACTGCTGTCTTGAAACCGGCTCAGGCGAGCTTATTCGTGCTCAACGGTCTTGATATGCCCTCCGTCCTCATTGAGGTTGGCTATCTTTCGAATCCCATGGAAGCCAGAAGACTGCGTGATCAGGGCTATCTGGAGCAGGTGGCTCTGGCTATTGCTGAGGGCATCGAATCTTTTGAAGCCGAACGGCTCCGCGAATCCAACACCGAGCCCCCACTCCAACAGGAAACGCCAGCCTGGTGATCTTCCACACTGCCTGCTCAATCCTCTTGCTCGTCGCTCCGGCATCCTTCTGCCTTGCTGCTTCCTTCACATTTTTCTCTCCTCACCGGTAGTGAAGCACCATGCCGTCCAAACGTAAGAAGACAAGTCGGTCGAACACAAGACACTGGCTCCTCCTGAGCCTCCTTGCCATTATCGCCTTATCGATTATCGTTGGATTCCTACGTTACCGGCGATCCTTGGAAGCCCACGATCCCTCGACTGGTAAGGACGCGACCATCCCACCAACCGAGATCACCATGATGGAGCTTCGAATATGCCTCCCCTCGACCAAACGCTCCGGTTTTGTCTGGACATCGCACCATGTATCCGTTTCGCAGGTTGATCGCGCCCAGGTCGGCGCCATGGCAGCCGGCGAATGGGCGCGTGAGATCGGGCGCCTGCGAGACCCGAAGCGAACGACCCCTCTCACTGCGGTGGAACACTTCTTCCTCGACGACCATGGGATTGTTTATCTCGATCTGAATCCTTCATTCATCTCCTCATTTGATCTTGGAACCAGGAGCGAGATGGAGCTGTTGACCTCACTGCTCCGTACCCTCGAGGCCAATGTCCAAGGCCTCAGGCGCCTCGTGCTCCTCTCCGGGGGAGTCCCCGTGGACACGTGGGCTGGCCACTTGGGCCTTGACTACCAGAGCCTCCCTCTCGTCGTCAAAAGACAATGATCACCCCAAATCCCCCATTCCTCCTCATCTGCCTCCCAGCTCAACACCTTCCCCAAAACTTCGACGTTGGATGTTGAATGTTCGATGTTCAATCCTCATCCCCCAATCCCATCCCACAGATTACAGATTCCAAATTGACAGATTCTAGATTCTCCCCCCATTCCAGCATTCCATCATTCAGCTCCCCCTTTTCCCCCCCAGATTCTTCAGTCGCTCCGCTCCCTCTGAATCACACATCCGGCCGCGCCTTTCCGTCCACTACTGCTGTCATTCTGAGCGACTGCAAGGAGCGAAGAATCTCTCCTTCTTTCCTCCTTCTTTCATGTGAACGCTGAACGCTGAACGCTCCCATTTCCCCATCCCCCCATCTGAAATGAAACTCATTCTGGCAACCGGTAATCTTGACAAGATAGAAGAGATTCGTGCCCTTCTCTTTAATCTCGATCTTGAGCTCATCCCGATCAATCATTGGCCGGACTACTTGCCCCCCCCGGAGACAGGTGAAACACTAGAGGAGAACGCGAAGCTCAAAGCGCTGGCAGCCGTACAGTTCGCAGGGCTGCCAGCCCTGGCGGATGACACGGGCCTTGAGGTTGACGCCTTGGGCGGCCAACCCGGCGTACACTCGGCCAGATTCGCAGGGGACGAGGCCACCTATGCCGATAACCGCCATCTGCTCCTTTCTCGAATGCGCAACCTCCCCCCTGCGAAACGAAATGCTGCGTTCAGAACCGTAGTGGCGCTCTGCCTGCCCAACGGCGAAACAAAGATCGCCCATGGCGAGTGCCTTGGTGTCATCACCAACGAAGAACGGGGAAGCGGCGGCTTTGGCTACGATCCACTCTTCTATGTCCCCTCTGCCGAAAAGACCTTCGCACAAATGACTGCAGAAGAAAAGAATAGCCTCAGCCATCGCGGCAAGGCCTTGAACAACGCCCGAGCCCTCATCCAACACCTGATGCCCGATGTCCGCGGCATCCCCGGCTAGTCCGAAACTTCGTCCCGAACTTTGCTTGCCACGCCGAAGCCAACCGACGAAGGCGGGTCCCGAACTTCCCTTCCTCCTCCAAAGACCTCATCGGGAGCTTCCTCCCGAACCTCGTCGATCAGTGGGGCAGGCGTCCCTGCCTGCCATCCCAAGGGACGCCCATCGGTAGGGGCATCCGCCAGCTGGCGGACCGTGCCCAAATCAGATCACTTCACCCTCCAGGCCCATATCATACCATGCTTCCTTCCCCACCACTTGACCCTATCCCTGGTTCCGGCCTAAATGTCCGCCTGCATTGCCCATTCGCGGGGCGTAGCGCAGCCAGGTAGCGCACCTGCTTTGGGAGCAGGATGTCGGAGGTTCAAATCCTCTCGCCCCGACCAAGATCCCTCATCCGCCTGCCTCGCAATGCAGTTGACGGCAGGCATGGGAGATTGCTGGATCTGGACATCCGAACGCCTCCCCCTTTCGCAAAGGGGGATTGAGGCCTCCGGCTCGTAGAGCCTACGGCTCGGTGAGGGGATTCCCCCAGTATTGCACGGGGTTAGTGAGAAATCACCCTATTGCGACGTTGCGATCTGATAACATGATAACTGTCAGCCATCACTGACATGCGCCTGTAGCTCAATGGATAGAGCATCGGACTTCTAATCCGAGGGTTCCGCGTTCGAGTCGCGGCAGGCGTGCCAGATCAAAAGGGGGCCCGGCGGCCCCCTTTTGATCTGGCCCACTGCCCAAGACCCGACCGCCTGTGAGTTTATCCCGAACCAGGCCACATCGCTCTATCATGAGCCTCATCCTGACCGCTTTTCCGCCGGCACGCCATTACCAGTTCTGATAGTCAGAACTATTTAAGTTTATGCGCATATACTTAAATAGTTTACTGGTCGAAACCCTTCTTTCGCGCGATGTGGGGAGCAAGGATCGGCTTGGTGTTCTCTGCACTCTCTGACATCCAAGACCGCGGATTTGCGCCTCGTGCAGTCCTGCTTCTGTTGGCCGAGTGCTTCTCCGCCCACATTCCTGTAGCATCTCAATGAGCCCATGCATCCGACATCCTCCCTCCTTTGCATAAGGGGATCGAGGCCTCTGGCTCATAGAGGCTACGATTCGGTGAGGGGATTTCTCGATATCGTACATGATTATTGAGAAATCACGAGCCAACGTCTCCATGCTTGCTGGTTCAACGCCGAGATTCGGTATCGGGGAATTGGGAATTTGAAAGACATTGCGAGACAAAGGAAAGGGCTGTAAATTGAGATAGCAGCTCTGGTGTGGCGTATGTATGGGTGGCGGAAATCCGATTCGGGAACCTGGGGATCGGCCATGAACAGCATTCATCAGTATAGTCAACCAGTGGCATTGACACAGACTGGTAGAGCCTCGCAGCGGCTCTTACCCTGGATGCTACTGCTTTGCTTCTCCCTGACGTCGGCCGTTGCCCAGATCGAATGGACCCCGGAAGCCCAGGTGAATTGGGAGATGGAGTTCGATGATTTGGAGCCGACGATTGCGGTCGATGGCGATGGAATTGTCTGGGTTGCGTGGATTCGTCAGACGGAGGAAGGGTCGGGATTGTGGTATGCCCATTGGAACGGAGATGCATGGCTGCATGAAGAGGAGTTGTGTCCGGAAGCAACGGGTGGCGCTGGCAAAGGGTGGCCGGAATTGGCGGTGGGAGGAGACGGCGCGCCACATGTCATCTGGTCGCAGTATACGAGTGGCTACATGCAGATCTACTACAGTCGCTGGACAGGAGAGGAGTGGGCTGCTGCAGAGCAGGTGACAACAGGCAACAACAGCCGGTACAGTCCTGATTTGGCGGTATCGGGGGATGGCACGCCGTGGGTGGTGTGGAATCAGTGGGATGCTCAGACCGGTTTATTCGACATCTACCATACTACCCGCGATCAGGACGGCTGGACTGCCCCTTCTCCCGTGGAGACAGATTCCGACATTGTGGATTGGGATGCGGAGATTGCATGTGCCGGCAATGATGACGTGTGGGTAGTGTGGCATAGATATGCCGGCCCTGGTGACCAAGAGGTTTGTTACAGCCATTGGGAAGGAGATGAATGGAGTGAGACGGCCTATCTGACATCCACACCTGATGAGTACGAGCAGCTGCCCACGCTTTCAACGGGCCCTCGAGGGCGGCCGTGGGCCGTATGGCAGGTATCGCGCTACGGAGAGGCAACGCGGAATATCCAGTCGGCCCTCTGGGACGGAGATGGCTGGGAACCCCGTGGTTACGTCAATGAACCTGACGCCATGCTCCATCTTGCGCCGGCCATATGCATAGATCGAGCTTCGCACCCGTGGGTCACGTGGTGGACATCGAGCGGGGATGTGTATCTTTGCGGGTGGGAAGATCAAACCTGGGGAGAGCAGAGACGAGTTACCCATCCCGATTCCGTGGCGGACTTCGGACCGCGCCTAGTGAGCGATCCGGGAGGCATCATCTGGGTCGTATGGGAGGGCGGCAGAGGCTACGATAATGACATCTTCTTTGGACGACTGGATCCGTCGGACATAGGTGATACGATGCCGCCATACCCCACAAGACTCACAGTGAGTGCCCCCTACCCCAATCCAGCCAGATCCGATGTATGGATGCACGTGCGTCCTTGCAGCAACGCCGAAACCAAGCTCTTGATCCACGATGCAACGGGGAGATTGATCAAATCCCATCTCTGGTACAGAGAAGGTCCTGATGCCAGGGACACACGAACGGTGCTCCTTCACTGGGACGGCCGGGATTCACGTGGACATCGGGTTTCTCCGGGGACCTATTACTGCACAGTTGTGTCAGGAAAGCACGCGCAGACACAGCGGATCATCATGCTCCAATAGACTGCACCAGCCCTTCCCGAGCCCGCATTCCTCACCAATCCCGCCTCCTGTTGGTGAGCAGCGACCAGAGCCGGCGCGAACACAACTTCTCAATAAGCCCGTGCGACATCGCATCGCCACCGTGAATTCATCCGCTGGAGGGCCACGCTCCGTCGTGGCCCTCTATGCCGCACACCGCGGACGCGATGAAACGCGTCCCTCCATCTATCCGGTTCTGATGGCCAACGGACGCATTGTATCAGGATCGCAGATATTTCTTCAGATCATACCTCTGAGCCAATCCGTTTCTATCGTCATCAGGAAGGGATTCCATGTAGTTCTTCCATCCGGGACACCATTTGGCATGCCACCTCCACAAGCGGCCCAGAAATGATCTTGGGTTGTTGTCGTATTTCGCTCGAAATCCGCAATTCTCACAGCTTTGATCAGCCATTCGACTCTCCTTTCTCTGTTGCATGATGGACGATGCCAAGGGAGCTGAAGAGTACTGAGTCATCCCGCACCCAAAGCCTTGGGTGCGGGATGGGAGAATAGATGACAGTGGACATATCACATCCCTGGCATCTAATACCAGTCCATTCCAAACTCAAGCACAATCAATGTCATCAAACGTCTTCGGAACGCGCAAACTAGGCTTGCCGCGCAAGCTCAGGAAGCATAGCTTAGCCTTCGCAATTACCCAAGTTATAATCTAGAATGAATCCTCGGGTTCACTTGGCAAGAGGGCCGAGTGCCGTTGTTCGCGGCCTGGATTATTCATTCTCCAAATGCCTGCGCGGATTCTCGCAAGGAGGTTTTGACGTGGCATACTTCTCTCGGCTGTTCTCCTCTGCTCGTACAGTAGCGCTACTGATGCTCACCATCATAGCAATCAGTCAGCCGCACCAGGCTCTTGCACAGGAAGCGCCTGTGAAACATCCGGCTTCCAATCTCACATCCTTATTGCCACCCGTGGCAAAACTAGTACCACATGCAGATACGCTGCATGGCGATGTCCGTGTTGATAACTACTACTGGCTCCGGGATCGAGCGAATCCTGAGGTGATGGCCTACCTCAAGGCCGAGAATGAGTATGTTGACTCCTTCATGGCGCACACCAAGGAGTTTCAGGAACATCTTTATCGAGAGATGCTCGGCAGAATCAAAGAGACCGATCTTTCCGTGCCGGCAAAACTCGATGACTACTACTACTATACCAGAACAGAGGAAGGTAAGCAATACAGGATCCACTGCAGGAAGAAAGGCAATTTGGAGGCTGATGAGGAGATCCTGCTCGATGAAAACGAGCTTGCAGAGGGCCACGATTATTTCTCCATCGGGGCATTCAGAACAAGCCCGAATCACCAGATGGTTGCATACTCCGTGGACACGGCAGGTTCGGAGATTTACACTATCTATGTCAAGGATCTTGCCACCGGGGAATTGCGGAAAGATATGATCAAGGATGTAGATAACAACGTCGTGTGGGCAAACGACAATATGACTCTTTTTTACACAACCTTGGATAATACAAGACGTCCCTATAAGCTGTATATGCATAGACTTGGCGCGAGACAAGAAGACGATTCTATGCTTTTCCATGAGAAAGACGATAAGTTCTGGCTTGGCATTTCGAGGACGAGAAGCAAACGTTATCTTCTTCTTTCATTGGGAAGTAAGACAACCAGCGAATACCACTATCTTGATGCTGACCTGCCGACCACCGAATTCCGACTTCTCCATCCACGTCAGCACGAGATGGAATACTACATTGATCACCATGGGAATGACTTCTACATAATGACAAATGAGAATGCCAAGAACTTCAAGCTGATGAAGGTCCCTGTGGAGAATCCTGCGAAAGATAACTGGAGGGAACTCATCCCACATCGCACCCATGTGAAGATCGAAGGGTTTGAGTTGTTCAGGGACAATTTGGTGGTGCACGAACGGGAGAACGGCCTCGAGCAGATCCAAATCATGGATCTCACGAGCGGAGAGTGGCATTACGTTGAGTTCCCCGAGCCGGTGTACACCTTCTGGTTGAACAAGAATCCCGATTTCAATACCAACCTGCTGCGATTCACCTATACCTCCTTGGTCACGCCAAGATCAGTGTATGATTATCAGATGGATACGCGGGGCCGGGAATTGAAGAAGCAGTATGAAGTGCTGGGTGGCTATGATCCGAGCTTGTATCAGTCAGAGAGGATCTTTGCGACCGCTTCCGACAGCACCAAGATTCCCATCTCCCTTGTGTACAAGAAGGGCATAAACAAGGATGGAATGAATCCTCTCTTCATGTCCGGGTATGGCGCCTATGGAGCAAGCTCCGAACCCTACTTCTCTTCAAACCGATTGAGTCTCTTGGATCGGGGCTTCGTCTACGCCATCGCCCATATCCGCGGTGGTGGTGAGATGGGCCGGTACTGGTATGATCAGGGCAAATTGCTGCACAAGATGAACACCTTCACCGACTTCATTGCATGTGCCCAGTTCCTCATTGATGAGAGGTACACTTCCCAGGAGAACTTGGTGATTGAAGGAGGGAGCGCCGGGGGGTTGCTCATGGGTGCGGTCATCAACATGCGCCCTGATCTCTTCAGGATGGTGGTCGCCGTGGTGCCCTTTGTCGACGTTCTCAACACGATGCTCGATCCTTCGATACCATTGACTGTGGTGGAATACGAGGAGTGGGGCAATCCCGAAGAGAAGGAATCCTACGACTACATCAAGTCCTACTCCCCGTATGACAACATCGAAGCCAAGGACTATCCGACCATGCTGATTCGATCGGGGCTGAACGATGCCAGGGTCTCGTACTGGGAGCCCACAAAATGGACAGCGAAGCTGCGCTCACTGAAAACCGATGACCATCTTCTCCTTCTCAAGACAGACATGGGCGCTGGTCACGGAGGGGCATCCGGCCGCTACGATTATCTCAGGGACAGAGCCTTCGACTACGCATTCATCTTCGACATATTCGGCATAGAGAAGTGAGGGGAATTGGGTGAATGCTGAATTGCTGGATTGCTTGAATGAAAGACCAAGACGAAGGGGAATTGCTTGAAGAATCTGTAATCTTGAATCTGAAGACGAAAAGACGACGTAACCATTCAAGGGTTTCAGGAATCTCGCCAATAACATGCCAAATCGGAATGGACATCTTCCCTGCCTGCCATCCCATCCTGAAACTTCGTCGGGAGCCTTGTCGGGAGCTTCGTCGATCTTGAGAGAAGTTGCGGATTTTCTCGATATCGCCTGCATTTTCGAGTAGTTGCATTCCTGGGAACTCCAGCCCCCTAACCCGCACTTCTCACCGGCTTTCGTCGCGAAGCGGTATAGTTGGCTGTGGCTGCAAGGCTTGCGACTGATGACCCCGGCTCTGTCAGGGCGTAGCCTGGCTCCGCCGTGGCGAAGCCCGAAGGCGTATCCCCTGTCCGCCAGCCGGCGGACAGCAGGCAGGGCCAAATGCAACGCTGCAGTCCCGCGGCGGACGCGGGATGAGAAGTGCGGGCCAGTTGACATTCACAGGCCGAAGGAAGCAAATTGTCCTGTAAGCGGTGATGGCTCGGTGTATTGCGCCATCCGCAGAGGACACCTGTATCTTCGAGCCAGGCGCCCTGTGAGACAAGCCGATGGTGACCATCGCTGTGATAGCTGTAATATACGATGTCCGCTGGTCCATGTGTCATGAGCAAAAGGGGACGCCTTATGAGTAATCAGATCAATATCCCGCTTAAATGCTCGTCCTGTGGGAAATCCCTCATGAATCCCGATGAGACAATCGACAACCTCCCGTCGATTGCCCTTGCAGCGAATATTGCTGGCAAGACGGGGATGGTGTTCTTGAGCCAGGTCTACGGCAGCTATGCCAAGGCTTTTCATGGAGTTGAAAACATAGAGGGCAGCATCGCCGATCTCTCTTGTCCCCACTGTCACGAACCCTTCCCAGTGTCTCAGATCTGCGAGTGCCACGCTCCGCTGGTGGCGCTGCAACTCCAGGTAGGCGGCGCCATCAAGCTCTGTACGCGCAATGGATGCAAGCGGCACTCATTGGAATTCGAGAACGTCGACGATGCCTTCTACCTATTCAGGTGCCAGGACGAGTCTCATTTGGCCTGAGGGGGGCGATGCCCCTCCGATAATTCGGCATCATCCGTAGCAATCCGGACTCCAGATAACCTGCATCAAAAACTAACAAACCGTTTTATATTGCATAAAACATCATCAAACATTAATTCAGTGATAGTCCCATGTGCGGATGATTTCTGGCGACGCTCTCCAAGGGCACAACCCGGATTTCTCACCGGCTTTCAAAGCGAAGTCCCGCGTCGGACGCGGGATTCTGAATGCGAGGCTTGCGACTGAAGACCCCGGCTCTGTCAGGGCGTAGCCTGGCTCCGCCGTGGCGAAGCCCGAAGGCGTATCCTCTGTCCCGCGTCAGACGCGGGACTGCAGTCCCGCGGCGGACGCGGGATGAGAAGTCCGGGTTAAAGGGAAGGAGGATGCTCATGCGAGATGGCACAGAACCCGCTGAATTGAACAAGCAACACATCACGTATCACCAGTTCCTTACGATGCTTCTGAGCGACCGAGATCGATTCTTCGGCGAAGTGGTTGCGGGGCAGGATCTTGCGGCAAAGCTCCGATACTCGATGTGTACATTGATTCCGCTGGCAGCCCTTTACGGTCTGACAGCAGGATTCTACTCCGGTTGGTTGCAGGCATTCTCGGCGGCGATCAAGCTACCTATCATGTTCGTGGCCACTTTCTTGATCTGTTTCCCCGCTTTCTTCGTCGTCCAGGTATTGGTCGGATCTCAGCTGCGACTGCTTCAGGTTGCTGTCTTGGTGACGGGCTCATTGGCATTGACCACCATCCTGTTGGCGACCTTCGTACCTGTAGTCGCCTTTTTCCTGCTCACGGGCTCCAACTATTACTTTCTTCAGTTGTTGCATGTGGTAATCGTCCTGATCTCCGGCCTCTTTGGAATGTTCGTCCTCCATGACGGCCTATCACTCGTATGCGAGAAGCATGGCGTCTATCCTAAGAAGGCCATGACCATAATGCGGGCTTGGGCCGTGCTCTTCGCCTTTGTCGGTGTTCAGATGGCGTGGAACCTTCGCCCATTTCTTGGTGATCGAGATGAGCCGTTCAAGGTATTCCGTGACTATGAAGGCAACTACTACACTGCCGTTGTCTACTCCGTGAAGAAACTGCTCAAGCACGAAGAGGAACCCAACAAGCCCACGGCTTCTCGACCACCGGGAGTGCATTTCAAGGACCTGTTTGACGACTCGCAAGACCACCCATCGCCAACAAAATCGGCCCATGAGTAGTACCAACAGCCGCGCTTCCGTATACGATGGCGAGATCATGACCATAGAGGAGGTTGCCCAATACCTACGCCTGAAACCACAAACCATATACAAGTGGGCACAGGAGAAACGTCTCCCCGCAGCCAAGCTCGGCAAGGAATGGCGATTCAAGAGGAGCATCATCGATCTCTGGTTGGACGAGCAGATGGTGGGTGACGACTCCGGGTTCAGTGACCTGCGGGAAAAACTGAGGACTAACTCTCGCTGAAGGCATAGCCCTCCACCCGGCGGACTATGCCCCACGAACATGGTACAGCTCGTGAAAAATCAGTACTTTGGTGATATGAATGACTACAGGAAGTACGGGGTGCTCCGTGCTCTGAGCCAGAACGGCCGGCTTTCCATGGCGATCTGCTGGATGCTCACCCCGGACGATGGTCGCTCCGATGGTGGATTCACCCAATACTTGGACTTCCCCAAGCTTTGGCGGTACTTCGATCCTGAGCTCTTCAACACCCTCCGGCAACTCGTCATAGTGGAGGGAATGCGTGACGTATCGTCGTTCGCCTCTACCGGCTTTCTCCGGAATGCTCGATTCTACAACACCGTGCTCACCGATGACCGTGAACAGCGGTCGGACTATTTCGCACGCTTCTGGGAGCCGGCGGATCGAAGGAAAAGCCTCACATTTGATGTTGAACCGAGTGAGCTTGCCCCGAGCATAGGCGAGGGGATGTTCGGGTTAGTCTTCTTCGATCCTGACAATGGTTTGGAGGTGAAGTCCGTACCCCTCGGTCGAAAGCATTCGTCGAAATACCTGTACTGGCCGGAGCTGATCCACGCCTATCGGGCAGGATATTCGGTCCTGGTGTATCAGCATTTCCCCAGGAAAAGAAGGAATACATTCGTGTCTACATTGGCGGGCGAATTGGTAGTGCGGGCGGGATGTCACCGCGTTTGGGCGCTGCGCACCACCCATGTGGTCTTCTTCCTCCTCCCCCAGCGGGGGCATCGAAGGATGCTATCCTGTGGCCTGCAGCAGATTGCGACAAGATGGGCCGGCCAGATTTTCCTGGAATGCATCAGCCCGGCGAAGAGACGACGCACATTGCCCACCGGGGGCGGAAAATGATTCGTGCCATCGATCACAGGTAGAAAATTCGGGATATTTCATTGCAATCTCATGCGCTCAACTGAGATCGCCGCGCTACCGCTCGCGATGACCCCCGGGGCCTTAGTCATTGCAAGGAGGGCTCCGAAGCATCTAGTATGCGCCCCATTCCTGTTTGCCGGGCATGTAGTTGCTCGGGCAGATATAGCGAAAGATCCTCGCGATCTTTCGAGCCCTCTGCCGTTGCTCTTCGCCTTCTTCCCTCATGATGCCGAGCTTGGGGCCAAACACATCGTTGAAATACGCCTCCGCCGCTTGGCGCCGCTCCCTTTCGGAAGTGAACTGGTTCCGTATCAGACCAAGCTCACCGGAATCCAGCCAGATCCCACCACACGAGGGGCATTCATCAAGGGTCACGCTCCGCCGTACACTGAAGAAGTGCTGCATCATAGTGATGTTGTCACAGATCGGGCACAAACGTCGTGCAGTCTGGTCAATAGAAACCATCTCATCTCGTTCGACATCCAGCAACATCTCCCCCGCAGACTCATGTGGCTCATCCATCTTCTCCAACTCATAGTTGTCGAACCAGATACCTCCACACCCCCCCACACATACGTCTACCGCGATGCCTTCTACGGTCTTCTGCGTCAGGCGTCTTCCACAGGCTGGGCATTGCATGAAACTCACTCCTTTCTCGAGGCACAGCACGCCTTGCTCATCATATTGTAGGGCCAAGAAATCCCCGCAGTATCAAGGCCACCAATTGGCAACAGCATGAAAGATCGTTTTCCTCTTCGCCAATCTAGGCAAACTCTCAGAAAACGAAAGCCCAAAAACCTCTCCCCCTCATCAGATTCCGACGTTCGATCTTTCTCGACAGAGCTATCAGAATCTCTGGAGGGACGCGCTCCGTCGCGAGTGGCGCAGGCGTCCCTGCCTGTGATCTTCCCGTATCGAGCATCAACGGCCATGACGGAGCATGGCCCTCCATCATCCTCACTTCGATGTTGAATGTTGAATGTTCGATCTTCAATCCTCATCCCTCCTTCCCCTTCTTCAGATTACAGATTCCAGATTGACAGATTCTACATTCCATCTCCCCATCCCCCTTCCCAGATTCTTCGGTCGCTCCGCTCCCTCAGAATGACACACATTCACCACATCCTTTTGTGCACCACCACTGTCATTCTGAGCGCCTGCAAGGAGCGAAGAATCTCTCCCTGCTCCATCATCTCAACGCTGAACGCTGAACGCTATCTTCTCCCCATCTCCCCATCTC
>JAUXFG010000053.1 GCA_030620115.1 Candidatus Fermentibacterota bacterium | reverse complement strand
TCTCCTCCACAGTATCATCGGGATCGGGATCGGAATCATCCACTCCCTATCGCTCGCCTTCATCAAACATCCGGATTCACGTGACTGAGGGCCATGTGATCATTCCTCAATTCGATTCCGATTCCGATGAAGGATAAAGACACCTTTTGTGTCACCGTATCGAGCATCAACGGCCATGACGGAGCATGGCCCTCCATCATCCTCACTTCGACGTTGAATGTTGAATGCAGTGAGCTTGCCCCGAGCGTAGGCGAGGGGATGTTGGATGTTTGGACAAAGCGAATCCGATTTTCTCCTTCATGTCTCGCCCTGTCAGGGCTGAGGGCATTTTGTTACCCTGCCCCAGGGTTACGCCCTATCGGGCTTGCCCTGGGCTGGTATGTCACGCCCCTTCGGGGCACAATG
The DNA here is from genome assembly GCA_030620115.1 of Candidatus Fermentibacterota bacterium. Classification (GTDB taxonomy): domain Bacteria; phylum JAFGKV01; class JAFGKV01; order JAFGKV01; family JAFGKV01; genus JAUXFG01. The sequence goes on along the minus strand of JAUXFG010000053.1, from coordinate 22,920 downwards.
GCAGCTCATTTTCAGAATATCAAAGCGTTGGGTTTCGCTTCAAATTGCTCCCCGGTGTCAGGTGTGTCCGAGTGACAGCTTTGCGAAAGGGAGAAGGCTGGATGCACGGACTTGTTGAGAAGTTCGGGCTATAGGTTAGCGGGTTCACAGTATATCCAATCGAGGCGGAAACCGAGGGCCCAGGGGCCTGTATCCCGTTGGGGGCCACGCGGGCTGACCCGAAAGGAGAGCAACTGTCGGCCATCGGATCTGAGAAAGGCTTTCGGCAGAATCATCGTGGCCGTCGTATCAGCAGTGGTGTGACTTCCGATCCGATGATCATTCACTGATGTGGTGACCTGGCAGTACCCATATCCCTGCAAAGACGAGTTCCCGACATGGAGCACATAATCTCTTGGTGCGAGATGGAGCTCGATGAGCGGAGATTCCCCCGACCAACGGGCATCACCGAAATCAGCGGGTGGGGCGGAGAACAGAATGTCATTGTCTCCCCAACCGAAATCGTAGAAGAGCCTGGACGCCTCCACCGGCATACGTGAACGGCCGCGCATATACCATTTGTGACAGCCTGCATGGACCAGCTCTTCCGGGAGCCAACGTTTTGTCAGCTGAATCACTGGATCCCCCTGAATTGTCTGAACCGGCACGTTTTCGAGGACTCGTACGCGATTCGCAGGCAACCAAAAGATACCGGAGTAGAGGGCTCCCAGGGACTCGTCGTTCAGGTCACGCTCCTGCAGCACGATTTCTGCATTGGGGGGCACTTGTGTGCTCAATTCCCACAATGCCGGTTCCGCTCTCTCACGTGCCGCGCTCATGGCTCTACTATGCATGAGGGAGCCATGGGTCAGCGGTAGAAAGATCAGGATGCAATACAGAGCTACCAAACCGGGGCGGCGCGACACGAAGAAGAGGGAAACAAGCCCGGGCACGATCACCAGAAATGCTGCGAGCATCTTCGGCGGAATGCCGGAGAGGAGCGAAGGGAATGGAACGGTTGCAAGGCCAACACTGGCTGACGCCAGAGTCTGACCAGGCTTGAATCCCGCATGGGGCCAGAGAAGCAGAGCGACAATGCCGGCGGCGATTGTCAAGATGACCGAGATTCTCCGTCTCGGCCGATGATGGAGTATGAATACCCACGGCAACACTGCCCCGATCCCAGGGTCAAGATAGCGCTGGATTGCTTGATAGAACTCAGAGTGGGGACCCTGAGATCCGTACTGCATATAGCCCACCGTTACGGCCAACAGTCCGACAAGCAAGATCACCAGATACCTGCGTACGGGCTGCTCATCCTCGAGCCCCGGGGAGAACAAGAGCAATATCAGGCCGGCGGATCCTGCGAGCAGAAGGAGGGATTCCGTGAGCATGTTCCGGGCAAGAATAACCCATCCGTCTGGTGAGAGAAGTGAACGGAACACCACCGCCGCAGTGTGCAATGGGTGGTAGAGGCGCAGAATGGATGTGGGCAGTACAAGAAGGAGAATCATGGCCAAAAGACCGATTCCCAATGCAGCTCTCCGTATCCAGATAGCCGTGTGCCGGTTTGTATGGTTCAATCCCCCGATAGAGAACAGAAAGGCCACGGGGACCACGATACCGGTACCTCTACAAAATGGTGCAAGCAGCGCGGCGGCCCATCCCGCGATAAGCCAATGTCCCGACCCCGTGCGGCCCCACCTGTGCAATGAAACGGCGACGCACAACATGAGCAGGGTCATGAGGTTCTCGCTCATCACCAGTGGTACATATGCCGTGATCGAGGGGCACGCCAAGTAGAGCGCCGCGATTGGCAATGCCGCATCTTTGCGTCGTGATTGACGGACCGCATAGAAGACCAAGGTCGCCCCTGCCAGGAAAAGGAGGAGATTGATCCCCTGATAGGCCGCATGGGCCATCCGCAGATCTCCAATTATGCTTGCGGGGGAGAGCAATAGGGGGTAGAGGGGGGGGTAGTTCATGGCTCCCGGCACTTGAGGAAAGATGAATCCCTTATGAAGCAGGCTCCAGGCCCCTCTCGCGTACATGGTTTCATCGGCCATGAGCCATGGTGTTTTGTGGGCCGAGAGCTGGATGGTCATGAGTGCAGCGGCAACGAAGAGCAGGAGGATGAACCACCTCTTCATCGGGGCATTCTCCCCATAAATCCCTTGGTCTGCTCGTCCCAGGATACGGTGAAGCCGGCATCCATCAAGCGCCTGCCCACACCTCTGACGAAGCCTCGACCGCGTCGTTTCTCATATGGAACTCCTGTGTAATGAAATATCTTGGCGCCAGGCTTCATGATCCTTCGCAGTGCGTCATAGAAAGCAATCCCATAGAGTTCCCCAGCCAGTGAGAATCGGGGCGGATCATGGATTACCGAGTCAATGGAAGCCTTGGGTAGATTGCCGACCAGCTCCTGGGCAGTGAATGAGAAGGAAACCATACCGGTTCTCCCATGGGGTCTGGACCACGGATTTCTCTGTCTCAGGCCTCGGACGCACTTGTCGGGTTCAGTAGTGAGTACGAGACCTGCTCCGAGTTGGAGAGCACCCAGTGCCGTATAATGGAGTCCTCCGCAGGTGTCAAGAACCCAGTCCCCGGGACGAACCACTGCTCGCGCCTTTGTCAATGAATCTTTCCACGGATCATCGCGTCTATGCATTTGCACACCTGATATCATGATTGTTGGCGCCCCTCCTGTGGGGAGAAGGCTGTAGTGGCGGCCTCCGCAGGTGACTGTCAGAAATGCGCCTTGCATGGTGAAGAGGTCGAGCATATAGATCAAGCCCCTTGATGACGCGATCCGCCCCAGAAGTGAGTTTGACAGGACGATGCCACGGCAGATGACTCCATGGGGCACTCGGCGGACGGATTCTGTTGAGAGGCCAAGATCCAGAGTCGCCACGAGGTCACCAATGTCTGCCTTGCCAAGTCTCTCTGCGAGATTGCGATCGATCCATATGGTAAACAATGGCCCTCCTTGACCCGACGGAACCATTCATGTAAATATGCTGTTTTACCCACCAAGTGGTATTAACCGCTCGCAAAATCAAGAGTTATCTGCGACACGAGTAGGAGGATTACGTTGGCAAGGAAAGATCGAAGCTTTGCTGCAAAACTGGCGCACGCAGGCGTGAAGCACGTGATGGAGTGCCCCGTCTGCCACAAGGATCAACAGCCGTATATGGTGGTTCGCGCCATGAAGTCGGAGAGGTCGGGATCATGGCGATTCAAGAAGACTCACGTGAAAATCTGTGGATGCAATAAGGACGAATTTGGCCTGTAGAAGATGGCCGATGTCGACAGTGCGGCCCCGCAGTTGTGGCGGGATGGCTTTCAAGGGATGGAGAAAGAAAAATGACTGAAGCCGAGAAGATGGGGGATCCCCATTTCCTGGCACTTGTGCAGAATCTTCACGTTTCGGTTTTCATTCATCTTGGGAAACTAGAAGATCCAAGCGCCGGGAAAGCAGCCGTAAATCTCGAGGCCGCCAAGGCCACCATAGATACACTGCGCATGCTTCAGGAGAAGACGGCTGGGAATAGAACAGAGGGAGAGGAGAAGCTTCTTGAACACGTGCTTTTTGAAGCTCAGATGAACTATATCGACGAGGTAGGCAAGGGCGAGGGCAAAGAAGAGGCCGACAAGGAAGAAAGCAAGAGCAGTCCGCCAGATGTTGAGACTGATCAGACTGAGGTGGGAGCCCCCGACGAGGGATCATGAGAATACGGCTTCTCTCTCCGTGGTTTGTGCCACTAGTGTATCTGGTTTCGTGTGGCTCCACTCCTCAACCGCCGGCTGGCGATGGTGCAGAGACGGTGGAATGGGCACGGTCTATCATGACTTCCGGCCACTACCGGGCGGCAGCTGATGAGCTGGATAAACTAGTGCTCAACTTCCCGGATCGCGAATTTTCCGGCGAGGCCCAGTATTTGCTCGGAGAAGCGCATATGGCCATGAAGGAATTCATCCTTGCTGAAAGCGCTTTTCGAATGCTGCTCAACTCGTATCCCGGCAGCCCCTATCGAGATGATGCGGAATTGGGCATCGCGATCTGTTTTGCACGACAGGCATCCCGTTATCAGCTTGATCAGACGGCCACTGGATCCGCGGTGCGAGCCCTCGAACGATTCATGGAGGACAATCCTCGTAGTCCACTTCTGCCAACTGCGCGGGCAGAGCTTTATGATTGTCGAGAGCGTTTGGCACTGAAGCTGCTTGACACGGCGCGCCATTACTTCAAGCGCAAACGATACGATTCCGCGAGACTCTACTTGGACGAAGTTCGTGCGACGTATCCATCGACGAAATCGGCAATTGAGGCGAGATTCCTTGAGGCGAAATGCGAGGAGAAACAGGGAGAACTGGAACGAGCTGCCGTGGAATACGCCGAGCTTCTTGATGCGCTGGACGAAAACGATCCACTGAGTGAAGAGGTGGCGAAGAGCTTGCGCGAGATAAGGAAGAAATTGTCGAAAGAGAGTTAGCCCAGCGGGCCCCACTTCAAGCCCGGTGCTCACTCCGCTCTCTCAGAATGACACTCGTAATACCGCGTTCTTCTGCACACTATCCCTGTCATTCTGAGCGACTGAAAGAAGCGAAGAATCTCTATGCACTTCAGCATTTCGCAATTCATTTCCAATCAATCATTCTAAACCCTCAATTGCGCCTGCCTGCCGGCAGGCAGATAGCGAATCGGCAACTTGTCAATAAGTCCGTGCGATATCGGAGAAATCCCCCTCAATCCCCCTTTGCGAAAGGGGGAGAAGGTTGGATGCATGGACCTATTGAGGAGTTACGCGAATTGGAGCCAAGTGCGGGCTAGCCGAGCTCAACTCTTGGCAGAGATCCGGCGGCTCCCCAACACGCCGGGGGTCTATCTCTTTCGGGACGACAAAGGGGTTGTGCTTTACATCGGCAAGGCAGACCACCTGCGTCAAAGAGTTCGGAGCTACTTCAGCGACAAGGGGCATGTGCATCCCCGCACAAAGCAATTGGTGGAGAGAATCGCTTCATTGGAGACCGTGGTGACCTCCGGAAGGCGAGAGGCGCTGGTCCTCGAGGCAACCTTCATCCGGAAACATCGCCCCAAGTACAACGTCACGCTCAAAGAGAGCGAGCACTATCCATATGTCTGTTTCACGGGGGGAGATTTCCCGCGACTCATCGTCACACGTATGCCCGAAAGCCAACCCGGCCCTTGTTTTGGCCCTTACACAGATGTGCGATCACTTCGAGACGTGCTCAAGCTCATGCGTGCCGGCGTGCCGCTCCGTTCGTGTAGTGATGCTGAGTTCCGGGCCAGGAGGCGGCCTTGCGTGCTCCATCAGATGAAGAGATGTCTTGCGCCGTGTGTCTTTCCAGAGGTATCTGAAGAGTATCGCCGCCTCGTTGATCGGGCATCGCGGATACTCCAAGGCCGAGTTACATCAGCGGTCCGCGAGATGCAGGAAAGGATGAGAGAGTTGGCCGAGGAGCTACGTTTCGAAAAAGCCGCGGTTATGCGGGATCATATCGCGGGGCTCACCAAGCTCACCGAGAAACAGCGTGTGGTTCTCCGTCGAAAGGTGGATATGGATGTGATCGGTCTCTCAACAGCGGGTAGCTTGGCTGTGGTGGTGGTGCAGCAGATTCGCGAGGGGCGGCTGACGGGGCAACGTATGATGCCTGTGCATGGCGTTGACATGGAGGCAGACGATGCCCATATCCTTAGTGCTGTTCTTGCGCAGTACTATCTTTCCGCACATCCATTGCCAGGTAAGGTCCTCATGTCGACTCTTCCGTCAGAATCAGACAGCCTGACTGAATGGCTTGGATCGAAAAGCTCGACACGCATAGGAATGATGGCGCCGAAGTCAGGTATCGGAGCGGCGATAGTCGCAGGGGCGTGCGCGAATGCGGCGCGCGCTCTGGAGGAAGAACTGGCGCGTCTTCATCATTGGGAGAAACGGGTGCCGGAAGGTGTTATCAGACTTGGGAGACTGCTGGGGATGAGGAATACCCCCAGATTGACGGTTGGGATGGATGTTTCCAACCTGGCAGGCAGAGAGACCGTTGGTTCGGTGGTCTGCTTCAAAGATGGTTCGCCTTGGAAGAACGCATACCGGCGGTACAAGCTCTCAGGCAGTTCGCCGGATGATCCGGGCATGATTCTGGAGATGGCGCGTCGATGGGCCGCTCGAGTGGTTACCGGAGAGATTCCTGTTCCCGATCTCATTGTGGTCGATGGCGGAGAGACGCAATTGAGTGCGGTGAGACGGGCCTTGGACGAACAAGGAATGTATGAGGGGGTTACCGTAGTCGGGCTGGCCAAGCGGGAGGAGCTTATCCACCGACTGCCTCCCCAGACGCCACTGCGATTGCAGAGCCATGATCCCGCATTGCAGATGGTGCAGCGCGTCAGAGATGAAGCACACCGCTTTGGCGTGAAATATCACCGGACGGTGCGCCGGAAGAAGCTTCTTCGGAGCAGCATCGAAGAGATTCCCGGACTGGGATCAGTTCGAGCCGCGGCGCTTTTGGCCAGGTTCGGAGGCATAGAAGGATTGCGCTCGGCGAGTGAAGATGATATTCTCAAGCTCTCCGGCTTTGGGCGTAAGCTCGCTGCAAAGATCAAGGAGTCCATTGAGAGGAGTTGAATCGTGCCTGTTACTCCGTTGCTCCGATACGCGGTGGTGGAGCCACCACAGGGAAGGATTCTCCTGCTGGCGACCAGGCGAGGGCTTGCGAGAGTGATACTTGGTCCACCAGAGGAGACCGTGCGGGAGCTTGAGCGGCTTTCCATGGCGGCACCCTACATTGTGGGGAGAAAGAAGGGGCGTTTGCTTGGGGATCTTCGTCACGCCATGAAGCGTTACTTTTCGGGGAGAAAGGTGGATTTTTCGGTTTTTCCTCTGGATCTGGGTGGCGCAACCGAATTCCAGAGACGCGTCTGGGACCTGACATGGGCGATTCCGTACGGCAGCGTCCGGTCCTATGGGTGGGTTTCACGCCAGATGGGAGATGGTGGCTGTGCCCGGGCCGTGGGCCAAGCCCTATCGAGGAATCCAGTCCCCGTGGTTTTTCCCTGCCATCGGGTGATTGAGGAATCGGGACGTAGGGGGGGCTTCACCGCAGGGTTGGTCTGGAAGGGAGCGCTCTTGGAGTTGGAGGGGGGTGAACAGAGGCTGAGGTGGCGCGAACGAAGGGGAAAGCCCAAATTGGTGGGTTGATGTATTGTTGCCTACCGGCATCTCAGCCGGTGGAGAAGTAGCGGACTTGTCATGATGTCAAAAAGGAGGACAATCGTGCGACGTCGAATCAGGTTACTCTCGTTTCTTGGATTGCCGCTCATCGTGCTGATGGCGTGTTCCAGTGATGAGGTGGTGAGCCCTACGGAGCTTACGCCACCAAGCAATCTCAGAATTATGGATATCCCCTTATCCGGAGGCCAAGTAGAGCTTCAGTGGGATGGCGCCGTCAGTGTGGATGTGACGTATGTCGGATACAGACTCTACGCGCATACGCAGAGCATTCAGAGCTTGGATAATGCCCAGGAGCTTGCATCCTACGAGAAAAAAGAGGTGGGTTCCGCGGTGCAGAACACGGTGTTGAACCTTGGTGATTCGTACACCTACTATTATGTCCATGTGCGCGCGGTGACCGATGAAGGTGAGCTCTCACGTGCGTCCAACGAGATTTTTTTGATTGCTCGGCCGGAGGATGAAGGAGCCGTGGTGTATGAGTTCGCGACGCAGGCAGGAAATCCGAGCGGATACGATCTGTCCGAAGGTGTTGCGGTGAGCATGGCCCTTACGAACTCGGATCGGCACGATAAGACCGATTTTTTCTTGGGCTATGCCGACGGGATCACCGGCGGGGGAGCTCTCTACCTCTGGAGCCCCAAGAGAGCCTCATCCGACTACCAGAATACCACGGGTTTTGCCGGGATGACTTCATCATTTGATGATCTGACCCGGGTGCCGGATGGAACGACTTTCCTGGATCACGTGGCCGTGACCGCGGGAAGTGTCATCGCGGTGAAGATCACTGATGAGCACGCGGTATCCAACTATGCAAAGCTCTATTTCATGCGCGTCGAAGGTGACGAGCCTGAACGTACGCTGGTGTTTCAATGGGCCTACCAGCCAACGCCGGGACGGCCCGAGCTCGTTCCCGCTCCTTAGCTCCTTACATTTTGATTGTTTGAGTAGATGAGTCAGACAAATCGGTGTTCGGTGTTCGGGGGGTCAGCGGCTATGGACCAGGTTTTTTCCTTGTTTGAGAGTACCTGATTCATGTGGCTTGGTACTGTCAGAAGTTTTGTGACAACTCTGAAACCGGGGAATCGGTTGACGATTACGGCGACGATTACGGATAACGAGGGAGATTGACCGAAATTGTATCCCGTAATCGTTCACCGGGTTTGGAGGGAGTGAAGACTGACATTCGGTACTCTCTACCCCGAAAAAACTGATTGCACAGCGATCAGAGGCCGCACTGAACTCTGAACGCTGAACCCCTGAACACTCGCACAACCTGAAGCGTCGGAGTATTAGTCCACTATGGGGAGTCAGTATGCTTGATTTGCGGCGTATCAGGGAGGAGCCGGACCTCATACGTGAGGCTGTGCGTGCCAAGCACGTGGATGTCTCTGTGGAGAGGATTCTGGCGTTGGATCAGGAAGTTCGAAAGGCCGCTTTCGAAATCGATCAGCTGCGAGCGGAGAAGAACAAGCTATCCGGAATGCTTGCAAAGAGCCGGGGACAAGCCGCCGATGCACCACAGATGCGGGAACGCGTTCGCGGGATCAATGCCGCCATCAAGCAGATCGAAGACGAATTGAAGCCCCCAAAAGAGGAGCTCCACGATCTCCTCCTCTGGCTCCCGAATGTCCCCCATGTCTCGGTACCCGTGGGAGGAGGCCCCGGCGAGAATGTCGTTGACCGTACATGGGGGGAGAAACCGGAATTCAGCTTCGATCCTGCGCCACACTGGGATCTTGGCTCGGCTCTGAGCTTGCTTGACCAGGAGCGGGCTGCGAAGCTGGCGGGAAGCAATTTCTCACTCTATTCCGGGCATGGGGCTCTTCTCGTCCGTGGGTTGATCAATTTCATGCTTGATCTGCATACGAGAGAGCATGGTTACACGGAGTATTGGCCCCCATTCCTCGCCACTCGGCAAGCGATGGTGGGAACGGGACAGCTTCCGAAGCTCGAAGATGACATGTACGTGTGCGTGAGCCCCGAGTTGTTCCTCATCCCCACGGGCGAAGTCCCGCTGACCAATATCTTCCGGGGCGAGATCCTTCGGAGCGATCAGCTTCCACTTCGATTGGTGGCCTTCACTTCATGTTTCAGAAGGGAAGCGGGAGCTTATGGAAAAGACACTCGGGGACTCAACCGGGTCCACCAGTTCGGCAAGGTGGAACTGGTAAGAATAGCCGAGCCGGAGCGATCCTATGACGAACTTGAAAGCCTGCTTGCTGATGCGGAGGAGGTGCTTCAACTCCTGGAGCTGCCCTATCGCGTGCTTAGCCTCTGTACCGGTGATCTCAGTTTCGCGGCTGCCAAATGTTATGATCTTGAAGTGTGGGCAGCAGGGCAGGAGCGGTGGCTCGAAGTGTCTTCATGCAGCAATTTCGAGGATTTTCAGGCCCGCAGGACCGGGATCAGATATCGCCCATCCTCGGGCGTCAAGCCATGTTTTCTGCATACCATCAATGGCTCCGGGCTTGCTCTTCCCAGGGTAATTGCGGCCCTTCTCGAGAACAATCAGACCGCGGAGGGTACTGTCGCCATTCCGGAGGCTCTGCGCCCCTATCTCGGAGGGCGAGCGTTTCTGACCGGGACGACGTAGAGGCCACAGTGCGGCGCGGGATGACCGGGAAGCAGAAGGAGCCATCCTGGTTCTGGCCATGGGGCCTGCTTCGAGGGTATCTGGTCATAGGATCATTAATTCTGGCATTTGGTTTCTTGGTGTACACGCAATCAGTGGTGAATCGAGTCGAACGTCAGGGCAACGCCGTGGTGCGCATACTGCGACGATTGTTGGAGAGCGAAGCGGCAGACACGACCCAAGCAGAGATATCCAATCTTGCGCCTCTTTTTCGAGAGATATGTGCCATCCTGCAGACGAATCTGCCGGTTGTCGTGACTGATCAAGATGGGCATGTGTTATTCACTGTCGGTGTGCCGGCAGCAATGGGCAGCCTTCTGGCAGAGCAGCCAGCGCATGTAATAGCTGCTGTCAAGGCGATGGACCGGATGCATGGGGCGATTCCGTTGCGATCTCAGACGGATGGACAGGTGTTGGGATACCTTCACTGGGGCGAACACAAGGTCTTGCGGGAACTGAGATGGATTCCACCGCTCGAGGTGGCCATAGTGGGGCTTTTTGTTCTGATTGGACTGCTGGGACTCAGGCGGTTGAAGGCGGTAGAACAACGATCATTGTGGTTTGGAATGGCACGGGAGGCGGCACACCAACTCGGAACCCCAATCACATCGTTGCTGGGGTGGGTTCAGCTGCTCAAGGAACACGAAGAAGATTCCGATACGACGGTCGGCGTCGAAGATATCGCACAGGAGATGGAACAGGATATCGATCGCTTGGCCAAGATCGCCAGGAGATTCGAGAGGATTGGGCATCCGCCGCATCTGGAGATCATGGATGTGCATCCATTGCTTGAAGAGACCGCCATGTATTTTCGTGCCCGTCTGCCGAGACAAGGCGAAAAGGTGGCAATCCGGGAGGAATATGCGCAACTAGCGCCGGTGATGGCGAACCGGGACTTGCTGACCTGGGTTCTCGAGAATCTTGTCAGGAATAGTCTGGAGGCGCTCGGCGGCACGGGGGAGATTGTATTCCGTGCTTCCATGGAACCGAATGACAGGGGGGTCTGTATCCAGATTGAGGACACTGGTCATGGCATGACGGGGCGCGTGCAAAGCAGGGCCTTCCGGCCAGGGTTCTCAACCAAAGAGAGAGGGTGGGGGCTTGGTCTGGCCATGGCACGGCGGATTGTGGAGGAATATCATGGCGGGAAGCTCAAGATTGTCCGGAGTCGGCCCACCCAAGGCACTCTTGTTGCGATTGTCCTCCCCGCTGCAGTGAGGGAAAAGAAGCGATGAAAGCACCGAGATCGTACCGTATTCTCTGGGTGGACGATGAGATAGACATGCTCCGCCCGCATATCATCTTTTTAGAAAAGAAGGGGTGTGTCGTCAGACCTGCGAGCAATGGCGGCGATGCCATTCATTACGTGCAAAGAGAATCGTATGATTTGGTGCTTCTTGACGAAATGATGGCGGGGAGAGACGGGCTGAGCACGCTGGAGGAGATCAAGACCATCAACTCGGAGCTTCCCGTGATCATGATCACCAAGAGCGAAGATGAGAGCCTGATGGATCAGGCCATTGCAAAGAGAATCGACGACTTCCTCATCAAACCATTGAACCCCGTTCAGGTCTATTCAGCTTGCCGGAGGATCCTTGAGAAGGCGCGCATACGTGAGACTAGTCTGGCCGGGGAGTTTGCACGATCGTATGCTGAACTCGATCGCGGGAGACAGAGTGCCTCGACTGCCTCCGATTGGATTCGACTCGCAACCCAACTCTGCGAGTGGGATCTGCGATTGGACGGCAGCAGTGATGAAGCAATGAAGCAATCGCATCGGGATCACAGGAGCGCCTGCAACGTGGATTTCGCGCATTTTGTTGAAGAGAATTACCATACATGGGTGAAGGGCAAGGATGCTCCACTCATGTCCGTTGATGTGGTCCGAACCCACATCGCGCCACATCTGCGGGCGGGACGAAATGTCGTATTCCTCATTATCGATGGAATGAGGTTGGATCAATGGATGGCAGTGGAGCCGCTTGTCCGGCCCTACTACAATATAAGACGAGAGGATCACTATGCGATTCTCCCTACGGCGACTCCCTATTCCAGGAACGCCATTTTCTCGGGCTTGTATCCCTCAGAGATGGCTGTTCGATATCCCGCATTCTGGTCAGCCGCATCGGCAGAGGAGACCTCGAGGAATCGACACGAAAAAGAATTCCTGATTGAATTGTTACGACGTCTTGGCCTCAAGCTTCGGAAGGGTGTCTACTACCAGAAGGTTTTCAACGCCTCTGAGGCCGAGTCAGCTCGGCGGGCGAGGGGTCAGATGATTACCCATGATCTTTCGGCTGTGGTGTACAGTTTTGTGGATATCCTTACCCATGGTCGTTCCCATTCCGACATTCTGAAGGAGATAGTTCCTGACGAGGCGGCCCTGCGCGGTCTCACGAAATCCTGGTTCAGCCACTCCGCCCTGCTTGAGCTCCTGAAGGATCTATCGGATCAGGATAACCTCGTGATTGTGACTTCTGATCATGGATCAATACTGTCTCTTCGGGCAACTCGCGTCTATGGCAATCGAGATACCTCAACAAATGTAAGATATAAATATGGCAGGAACTTGGGATGCAACGACAGGCACGCCATTCATCTGAAATATCCAAGGGATTATCGTTTACCAACCGACAACCTCATCACAGATTATATCATTGCGAAAGAGGATTACTATTTCGTATATCCGACAAGATATCGCGAGTTCGAGAAGCAATATTATGGAGGCTTCCAGCACGGAGGTATATCGTTAGAGGAAATGATTGTGCCTCTTGCGATCATGGAACCGCGGTGAGAAGTCCGGGCTAGGCGAGATTGTGATTTGATAAAGCCAGGCGGCGGCATTTCTTTCATTGCTCAATTGCGCGATCATCCTATGATCCGCATGGAATCTGGGACGCGGCGATTTTGCTCTTCGACTGAGCGCGAGCGTTTCCTTCGTGTGGTTCTGTTGCTCTTGGATCCGTGGATTGGAAACAGGAATAGCCCGGACTTCTCGCCGGCTTTCGAAGCGAAACCGCCGAAATGGTTCTGAATGCGAGGCTTGCGACTGAAGACCCCGGCTCTGTCAGGGCGTAGCCTGGCTCCGCCGTGGCGTAGCCCGCAGGCGTATCCTCTGCGAGAAGCCTGTGCTGAGCGTCAGCGAAGTATCTGGAGGCTGATGGAGCATAACGAAGTCCCGCGTCGGACGCGGGATTGGTGAGAAGTTCGGGTTAGGTGAAGAGGGAGCACGACTATGAGCGTTCCATGGTATAGGCGGATCACGAAGGGGCCTTCCCGGCAGAAGAAAAGGGATATCCCAAAGGGGGTATGGTTGAAGTGCAAAGACTGTGGGGAAGTCCTCTATGAGGGGCAGCTGAGGCGGGCGCTCTGGGTCTGCAGCAAATGCAACTACCATTTCCGCATTCCCGCGAAGCAGTATTTTGAGATACTCCTTGACCAGGGGAGCTTCGGAGAGCTGTATCAAGATTTATCACCGGCGGATCCTCTTGGTTTCCGGGATACCAAATCGTATGTCGACCGGCTCAATGCAAGTCAGAAAAAGACTGGGCTCAAAGACGCAGCGATCGTGGGTACAGGTAGTGTCGAAGGGATCCCGATTGCCATTGGTGCGCTGGAGTTCTCATTCATGGGCGGGAGCATGGGCAGCGTGGTGGGGGAGAAGATTGCACGAATCATGGATCATGGGAGGGAGCATAGGATGGCGGTGGTGACCATCACCTCCACTGGGGGGGCTCGCATGCAGGAGGGAATCCTCTCGCTGATGCAGATGGCGAAGACTGCGGGTGCGGTAGCCAGACTCGTTCGAGATCGGGTTCCCTTCGTTTCAATCCTTACCCATCCTTCAACGGCCGGCGTGCTTGCCTCTTATGCGAGCCTTGGCGACATCATGATTGCAGAACCCAAAGCGCTCTTGGGGTTTGCAGGTCCCCGGGTAATCCAAAGGACTATCGGACAAGAGCTGCCCGATGGTTTTCAACGGGCGGAATTCTTCCTTGATCATGGCATGGTGGATATGGTGGTCCCACGGAAGGAGCTCAAATCCGCACTGCACAAGGTCCTGCGTTTTTTCTCACCGCCGGGCGAGTAGATCGGGACGGCTTCCTGAGTCGGCGTCGTCATACGCCCCGTATTCTTCGTAGCCGTTCACGGGTTCAGAGTTCACCGTTCCCGCCGGGCCGTAGGCCCTATGGGCCGGAGGCAGGGTTGCCTGAAGTCAGCTTTGGCTATGTGTAGGCATTCACAGGTTCCGAGTTCACTGTACAAGATTACCTTTCGATCGCATCGATCGCACGAATCAACGGTTCAGATTTCCGGTGAACCCTGAACCTCTGAACCTTCCAATCCGTGAACGGTTACAGGCCGCCTTAGGAGTAGCCATGGGTATTCGATGTTTCATTGGCAGGATATTCGCAGCAGGTCCACGGATTCAGAGGAGAACGATGAATGCCAAGGTGGACAAGACCTTGGTGCAAGAGGCATTGCGCCTGCATGGTCGATTCAGGCTCAAGGCACGCGGAGGCAGCATGATGCCGGCTATCCCCGATGCCGCAGTATTGGAGATCGAACCCGCACAGTTGCGCAATGTGAGATTCGGCGATGTGGTGATGGCCGTACACCAGGACGACTTCTACCTCATCCACCGGATCGTACGGAAAGACACACGGATTTCCATGATTTGGACAAAGGGTGACAGTTTGGATGCTCTGGATCCTCCAGCGGGTCCCGAGAGTCTTCTCGGAAAGGTGGTGTGGTTTACCTACCGAGGCAAACGTGTGCGTCTTGATCGGGGCGTCATGTTGTGGGCAGGCCCCCTCGTTGCAGCTTTGTCCTTTTTTTCGTTTTTCTTATCGAGCCAATTCAGCAAGCTCTTCACTCCGCCATCAGTAGACACACCACTCCCTCGATTCGTGGCCCGATGCACGCGGGTCCCCGGGTGGCTCATGGCCGCCATGCTCGTATTCCTCAGTTCTTTGCTCGCCGAATCGCCGCGAAACAGTGATCCAAATACAGGTCGTAATGACGATCGCTTGCTCTAAGGAGCCAGGGCACGCGGTCCCTTTCTTCTAAAATGTCAAACGCCGAAAGGTGCTCCTTGATGGTGACTTTCGGCTTGCCTGTTCCCGCCTCCAGGTGATTGACTACTGCGGGTGTATGGTCAAGATAAGGTGTGGCGACAAGGAGGAGACCGGCGGAGGAAAGAATCCGCTCCATTTCTTGCAGGAGTTTGAGTGGATCTGCGACAACGTCAACCAAGTTGCAGCTGCTGACGAGACCGGTGGCCTCATGGGCCAGCGGGATTTCCGTTCCAGATGCGACGATAAACTCGATATTGGATACATCCACCTCGGGAATTGGGATCGCATCGTAACTTGATCCTTCACGATACAAGCGAAGAGGATCGGGCTCTCGGGGTTCAGCCAGAACGATACGGCGGGCCGTCAGGATCTTCTCAAAGCTGAGATCCACGCCAATGGCGAAATGAGCAAGCTCCGCGCATCGCGTGGTGAGGCCACCCACAGAACATCCGAGATCAACTGCGAGTTTTGGTTTTGTCTGCAGGAATCGCCGACCCATGTCTGCGAGAAGAGCCAGAGGCCCTTCCGTATGGGCGGCATTGAGAAGGGCATCCAGCGTCCCGTTCCCTGACGGCATTGGATTGAGGTAATGGGTCAGCACATAGGTCCCCAACCACTTGTGCATGGGCAGCGTGCTCTTTTCGTTATATGGCGTGGTCCGTGGAAAGAGCTTCTCGTGCTTCTCATCGAGGTCAGCAAGCATATGTTTGTGGAGCCAGATCGTGAGATCTTTTCCGATCCCTCCTATATCTGAAACAAGTCCCTTGAGGAAGGGGAAGAAGCTCCGCACATAGCGGAAGGGTCTTGGCACAAGCACGGCAACACCGGCAATGATAGGATAAATCGCCTCACAGCATGTGCACCGGAGACATCCTTCGGTGATTTCATCGTCATGAGATGAGAATCGGGGAGAAGGGCTGGCTGCCACGGACAGTTTTCCCAGACAGAGTGCGCCGGTCTCAGCGCTTGATGCGGGACACCGAAGGTAGGCGAGGGCGGATTGTTTCATGGGATCAGTGGAGGTATCCCAGTGCGCGGAGTTGCGCTTCGGTTTCCGGATCGATTCGTGCCTTACTGCCGCCTATGCTTTTCGGAAGATTCTCCGCAGTCTGTTCCGATCGTCTCATCCAACCCCTGAGGTCCTCCTCAAGACGCTTCAGTAGTTCGGGCTCCGCTTGTGCAAGATCCCATCGTTCGAGCGGATCGGCGTTGATGTCAAAGAGCATTGTCTTGTCATTGGAAGGGTTCAGGATGAGCTTGTAGCCATTGCGGCTCACTGACTTGAGCTCATCGAAGTACAGTAATGCCTCGGCATAAGCGGGCTCCTCCATCCACGAGCTTGGTCGCCCAAATAGCAAGGGCAGCAGGCTTCTTCCCTGGACCTCGTCCGGAAACCGGAGGTCGAATAGATCCAGCAGGGTGGGCATGAGATCAAGAAGGCGAACCGGTTCCTCGATTGCCAGCCCTTTCGGGAGCCTGGATGGATACCGCATGATGAGAGGAACCAAGAGCTGATCTTCATAGAGGCTGTGGCCATGCATAAGGCCGTCATGTTCCCAGAACTCCTCCCCGTGGTCGGAACTCACGATGAGGAGTGTCTCGTCGTAGATGCCAAGATCACGTAGGGTCTGGACGAGGCGACCGAGATGGTCATCGGTGTAGCGGACTTCCCTATCGTACAGATTCTCCAGTTGGGCCTTGTCCTCGGGGCGCAAGCGTGTTCCATAACGCAGAGTATAGAGCAGACCCGACATTCTCTTGAATCGGCCCTTGTATGTGCTGTCTTCGAACACGTCCTCATAGCCATCCGGAGTGAGGTATGGGTCATGGGGGTCAATCGCATGGATCCAGAGGAAGAAATCCCTGTCGCCATACTCCTGGAGCCATTCGTTGGCCCGGTCGACAAGGTCAGTGGCAAGGAAATTCTGACCCACGGGGAACAATCCCGGGAAAAACCTCTTGGCTATTCGCAACCAGATCATCCTCCCGTATCTGGTCCAGTTGAACACGTCGGAAGAATGGTGGAAGCCGATAAATCCCTGGGAGAGCCCAAATGTATCCTGGAGCCAACCATTGGAGACGATTGCGTGGGTCAGGAGGCCCGCATCTCGCATGCTTTCAGCAATGGTCGTTCTTGCTTCATCGAGGCGATTGTTCCCAGTCATCACGGAGCATACCGTGGGATAGGTGCTGGTCATGATGCTGGCCAATGAAGACAATGTCCATGGCGACTGGGTACGCGCCCTGACAAATCGAACGCCTTCCCTTGCCATGGCGTCCATGATTGGAGAGGTATCGCGCTGATATCCATAGCATCCAAGTCGGTCAGACCGGAGCGTGTCGATGGTGAAGAGAATGATCTTTCGTCCGGCGCCATTCTCTCCTCCATGAAGGGTCGGCACTCGTGGCGTCAGGCAATAGACTACCGAGCATATGGAGAGAACGAAGAGAACGACCGGCACAATCAGTGATCGTACGAGGTTTCCGCCGGATTTGTACAAGCGGTTGAGCAAGACCCTGGAGATTACCACAAGTGCGAAGAGGAGAAGCACGAGACCGGCTCCGGCGGCGATTCCCGCCAAGGTTGAGCGCCAGAAAGTGAGGTTGCGCTTGACCCAAAGAAGGGTGAGACTGGATGCTATGACTGCAGGCCATATGGCAGCAATTGTAAGAGCCACACTTCGGACGGAGAACCTGAGGAAGAGTCTTTGGCACAGCCACGCGATGCCTAACCCTGCGAGAGCTGCTATGGCAATCATCTGCGCATTTACCAGCAGCCGCACCGCCGACCGGATGACCATCTTGTTGAGGGAAGGGTTCGTCGTGAAGATAGACCAGATCATCAGACCGAACACGGCGATCAGCCCGATGATCTGGGAAACACGTGTGTCACGGTTTTCCGTATCAGCACGTCGCTTCCATAAGGGATGCACAATCAGGATGAGAAGACAAGCGCTCAGGGCGCTGATCACAGGATATGCCGCCACGGGTGCGCCCAGGATTGCTGCCAGATCCTGGGCCGATCGTATGGTCTTGCTGCTTGGGCCAATGTGTGTCGAGATCAAGGCATGGAGACCCTCAAAACCTGCAAGCAGGAGACCTCCCAAATACCCGACCGTGATCGCTGCCTTGAGATCGCCTTTTAGAGTAGACATTGTATCTGCCATCCTTGATATTGATTCAATGGATCTGATTGAGTGCCGGACTATGGCGTCTCTTCGTGGTTGAATCAGCTCATTACTCTGGACAGTGTCAGCGGGATAATGAACGTTGGGTATCATAGATTCGCAATACGACGTGAACTTGCCCTATTGATTTTTCTCGGGCTCCCTGCGTGTGACGCCGCCTGTGGTGAGTGGCCCAATCCAAGACAGTCTTCTCATAACGGGGCTTTTTCGCCAGCTCTTGCGGCATTGAACCGTGCTCCCGTCCTGAGGTGGGTTTTTGAGCCCCAGGAGGGGAGT
This sequence comes from Candidatus Fermentibacterota bacterium, assembly GCA_030620115.1. GTDB lineage: Bacteria > JAFGKV01 > JAFGKV01 > JAFGKV01 > JAFGKV01 > JAUXFG01. Next base: position 4,514 of record JAUXFG010000053.1, on the reverse strand, counting down.
ATTTCGTGGTCCTACATTGCGGTGGGAGATGTGGACGGTGATGGGTTTCCCGAAATCGTGGGCGGATCTGGTCCCCTCTATGAGGGGGACCAACAGTACGCGCTTGTCTATCTGCTGGAACACGATGGTTCCCTGAAGTGGTTTTCCCGCATAGACGGCTATGTGAAGTGGGCATCTCCTGTGCTGGTCGACGTGGACGGAGATGGGCTTCGAGATGTAGTCATCGGCGGGTCATGGTGGTCATCTCTCTACGCCTTCCGGGGCTTGGATGGTGACACGCTATGGGTGGCGCTTGATGGTCTCGCACAGGTGGGCATGAACGCGGGTGATCTTGATGGTGACGGTCTACCCGAGATCGTGGTGGCCGACTATCAGAATCCGCGAAAAGTACGCTCTGTGGGGATCCATGGGCATGTTGATTGGGAATTCCAGACAAGCGGGACCACCTATAACATCCCCGCAATTGGTGTGCTGGGTACTCGTCGCGGTGTTCTTTTCACCGCGCATGCGCCTGAGGTCAGAGAACGACTCTATTTTGTTGATCCTGACGGGGATGAGATATGGCACTATACCGCATCTCCGAGTGAGGAGCAGTTAGAGCTTATTCCGGACGAATTGGGCTACCTGCCCGACTTCGGCTATGTGTCAGCGGCCATCGCTGATTTTGATGGCGATGGCGTAGCCGAGGTGGGATTTGGCACTGATATGAACTACTATGTATTGGAAGAGAGTGGAGAGCTTTCTTGGAAGGAGCCCACGGGCATTCTCGGGAATGGTTTTACGGCTCTCCTCAATGTGCATGGAGATACGCTATCATTCCGAGATCACCATTATCAGATCTACGATGCGCTGGTGGCTGATCTTGATCAAGATGGAGCTGTCGACGTGGTGTACAATGTCATCAGCGACTGGTGGGGGCACATGCGAGAGGGTGACCCGTCATCCCTAGAAGTGACTGAGGTGGTGTACCGGAGTGGCCTACGAGCCCGGAGTGGGATCGATGGGAGGCTGCTCTGGGAGTTCGAGGCGCCCCATGTTTCGCTCGATGTTTTTGGCCGTGGAGAGACGAGAGAGCCAATAGGATGTCACTACGCGAATGGTACGCTGGTCATCGTTGGCGCCAATGACGGCTACCTCTATGCACTCGATGGTCTCACTGGCGATCTGGTCTGGGAGCTCTGGGGGGAGGGGGCTGGATGGCGTAGAGGCATGGCCCTTGGTGATCTTGACGGGGACGGCATGGATGAACTTATCGTGAGCCATGGTGGAAAGATCGAGGCATGGTCCGAGATCGGATCCCCGGTACTCCGTGCCGTACTTGGGCAGGCAAGCATTGAGCTCTCCTGGAGCCACGTGGATCCGGCAGTGTCATCATGGTTTCTGTACCGCGACCAGGCGCCTTTCTTCGTGCCGAATAGATCGAACCTCCTCGGCGTGCTTCCAGGCGCGCAAAGCGTTTATTCGGATCCTGCATCGGGCCTTCTGGGCGTAGAAGGGGTGAATGCCTTCTACCGGCTGGTGGGACAGGCCCAGGGGGGCAGACCTCGGCCCCAACGAACCCGGTTGGCGAGTGGGATAGGGAGTTTGTCGTTTGTGGCAATGTCGATGTCACCGAGTTTCGTTAGGGCTGAGGGTTCGATTGTTTGAGTGAATGAGTTAATCAAGATCGATTGGGCATTGCAAGCTATAGACGTTACGGGAGTTCAGGGTTCAGGACAGGGAGAGCGTCCCTCCTGAACTCTGAGTGTTGGATAGTCTCAGGAGGCCCGGAAGCCTTACCGAATGGGACCGATGACGCCGAATCTGAAGGCCCAATTGTCGTACGAGAATCCCTTCGCGTCATCGCTATCCAGTCTCTTGTTGACATGGTGATACACGAGTTCTGCGAATAGGAATCGAAAGGGATCCACTGCCGTGGATATTCCTCCGCCTAGATGCAACCCCGCAACGGGCTTGAAGTCGTACGTCTGATCCGCAAAGCCAACATCATCCACGTAGTCGACGATCCACCGATCCACATGCAGACCGATTCCTCCCACCACATGGGGGCTCACTGGGCGTATGCCGAATTCATATCTGGCAACCGCACCGAGGATCGTCTGAGTCACCTTTTCATCTGCTTGTTTCTGGCCGCCTACGCGCTGCTCCCAGGTGAATGGGATCACCGAGTGGTTGAGCTCCAGCCCAATCAGGAATCCCGGAAGCACATGCCTTAGCACCATGACTCCCATGGGCACATAGCCGGTAGCTTGATGCTTCTTGAGGCCCAAGGGGAAGCAGTTGTCGAACTGGGAGCGGCCATAACCAGCATACAATCCAAGCTTGGTTTGCGCCGCTGGGGCTTCCGTAGTCATGAAGAGCGCTGACAGGAGGACAAAAAGCCATTGCACTATCTCTGCCCGCCTATACGGGACAGGATATATTTCCGTTCGTAATAAGGTAGACATCATCAAGGGAGCCGGAGAGGGGAAAAGGGGAAGCTCGCCACGCGAGCGACCTTGCTCTCTGCCATTGGAAGGATCTACTGAGGAATCCGCGGTCTAACTGCTTGCTTTCCCGCGCTGGGGGGGATTCCAGTAGGCGTGGAGCTCCTTGCGGAGCAGGCGCATGAAGTCTTTCTCGGTTGCGATGCCTTCCAGTCTCTCGCCGCCTCGGCTTGTGGCCAGGAGGCATCCTGTTCGGTTTCTCAGAAGAATCCGAGCCGCCTCGGGGATTGACGTACTCGGGACCACGGTATCTGGGTCTGGCGTCATCACGGATTCGATGTCAATGATATCATCGAGTAGATGCCGTTCGTCTAAAGCCTCCATCCCAAAGGCCGAAGAATAGGTGAACTTGAGAATGGCCCGGCGGGTGAGCACGCCTATAGGGATATCGTTCCGAAGAACCGGGAGATGGCGGAACCCACCGCTTTCCATGAGCTCCATGGCATTGGTGATACTGGAGAACACGTCCACAGTAGTGGGTTCCTTGGTCATGATGCTGGATACGGCAAGGTTTTTCTTGGCCAGCGTCATTTTCTGGTGGCGGCCAAATTTGTCTTTGCTGCCGGGAACATCGGCAAGGTATCTGAGGGCATCGAAAACGGTGACGGTCCCAAGCAGCTCATGGTTGCAGTCCACAATTGGAACACAGAAATGGCCGAGGGTTTCCATCCCCTCCAATGCATCAAGAAGAGTCGCGTCGGCCGACAAAGGGCAATAATCCTTCCTGGATACCGCATCGAGACCAACGAAATGGTCGAGGAAGACCGCATTCACATTGGGCCTGTCTTGGAACGCGACGGAAAGAGAGAAATCCTTGAGATCGCCGTCGCTGAGGAGTGCCACCAGTTTCTTACCCTCACAGATGGGGACTTGGCGCAGATGGAGGTCGTCGAACAGTTGGATTACTCTGCTCAACCTCTCATCAGAAGCGATGACCGGTGGTTGGCTGGTCATTATCTGTGATACTCTTGGATTCGGGAGCACTTCTCTACCTCCTTTATTCCTCCCCAATATAGGTTGCCTACCCGGTTATGGCTACCGTTTCCTTGCATCCCTGTCCAAACCCGTGATGAATGTGGGATTTGGACTGCGGTCTTTGTGAAAAAGATGAGGGGTTTCCTTGAGTTGCCTGAATTTGACCGTTGACAGAGACCGCATTGTGAGCTTCATTTATCATGATTGCTCGTCTTGGTGTGCCAATGAAAAACCAACAGAGAATGAGCAAAGCTCATTTCGAGGGGGACAGATGTTTCGAACCAGAAAACGACCAGATGAGGAAGAGAGTCTGCAGGTCGATCAAGGCAACAAGGCTCCCGAGGATTTGCTCGCCAAAGAGGCGCAAATGGCTGAGAAGCTTCTTGAGGATCTTGTGCCCGAAGAACCAACCATGAACAAGGAGCAGGAGGAGGCAAAGCCAGTGGCCGAATCGCAAGAGAAACAGGAAGAAAAGGGAGAGGTGAAGGAAGAAGCAGTCGAGAAGCCCAAGGAAGAGGGTGAAGCGAAGACCGAAGAAGTCAAGGATGATCAGCTTTCCGCCATCGTCGAGAAGGTCCATGAGCTGGGCGTGGTGCTGGTGAAGACCCGTGCTGAGATCCGGAAGGCGAAGGAAGGTTACGCGGCGAAGACCAAGGAGATGGAAGAACTTCAGAACAAGCTGAAGGAGGCTATGAGTCAGATTTCATAGCACGGTCCTAAGGCGGCCTGATTGATTTCACTGGCTTCTGATTGACCCGTTGGATGGTGTGAGCGGTCGAAGATAACCCACGATAATCCACGCGATTGGTGGTTTGTGCCGGGATCTATGCTTTGCTTTCACGAAGCAAAGCAATACTTCATTCCCGTAATCCTGGCGCCATCGAGTGTTGACATGTAGAAGGGGATCCACGCGGATCCCCTTCCCGTATTTGCTGGCTTAGGGTTCGCGCAGAAATAACTTTACATTCTTGCTTGAACTGATACCGCCTCGGAATGAGCCATGATCATTTTCCAAAACTGCGTTAGAAGCAAAGCTTTGACGTCTGTTTCTTC